>CAYYSC010000082.1:0-9886 GCA_964474065.1 uncultured Rhodospirillales bacterium
CAGCACGATCACCGAGAAAATGCCGCCGATGGTGCTGGCCACCACCGCGACGCCGAGTGCGCGTCCGGCCTCTCCCCGCTGGGCCCGGGAGAAGCCGTCGAGGCACGTGGCGGCGGCGGCGGGCGTTCCCGGCGTATTGATCAGGATGGCCGTAATGGCGCCTGCGAACGTGGCGGCGACGTAAATGGTCGTCAGCACCGCGATGGCCGGGACTGGGGCCATTGTCAGCGTGAAGGGAAGCAACAGCGCCGCCCCGGTGGTTGCGCCCAGGCCGGGCAGGGCCCCGATAATCACCCCGCCGACGGTGGTCAGGAAAATCAGGGCCATCAGATAGGGGTCGGTCAGGACCGAAGCCATGGCCATGAGCGCGTCAGCGATCATTGTGCATTATCCGCGTGCATTATCCGTAATACCAATCCGTCAGCAGGCCGCGCGGGAAGCGAACCTCAAGAATCAAGTCGAAACTGAAGAAGATAACGGCGGTGGTCGTAACGCCGACCAATGCGGCAACCCACCATCGGCGCTCGCCCCAGAGCATGCAAAGCGCAAACATGACAACGGCGAGGGCCAGCATCATGTCAACGTAGCGGGACAAGAGATAAAACACCCCCAACAGGACGCCGCTGCCCCAGGTCTGATATGGCTCCCAGTCCCGGCGGCTGACGGGCTGAGACAGGATTTGCGCGATCAGCCCGAGATTGAGGAGGGCAATCACGAGCATCAGGAAGATTGGAAAGACCCGCGGCTGCATGGAATGACCGACGATGATCGGCAGCGCTTCCTCGAATGTGGTGGAGACGTAGATCACCGCCCCGCAGAAGGCAAAGATGACTACCGGGACGAGGTAATCGCCCCAGCCGATGCCTTTTTCGTCGCGGGTATCGCCGTTTGGGCCGGGCGGCGTTTCCACCGCCCGGTCTTCAAGGGGATCGGAATTCATCGGATGGGCTTCGGTAGCCGATTGCGAAGGCTGCGCCGTCTATTGCACCAGGCCCATTTCCTTCGCTGCTGGCACCAGATCGTTCATCAGCTTCTTCATCTGTTTGCCCCATGCCTCAGAGCCCAGCACCGAACTCTCCTCAAGGCCGGAGGAGGCCAGATAGGCTTGGTAGACACTATGGTTCATACCATCCAGCATGGCCTGTTCCAGTTTCTCCGCCTTGGCCTCGTCCACCTCTGCGTGCGTGACAAAGCCACGGACAGTTGCAAAGGCCACGTCGACGCCCATTTCCTTGGCGGTCTTAACGTCCGGGATCGGGGCCATTCGCTGTTCGTCCAGCACGACGACGGGGCAAATGTCCCCCGCCTCGATCTGGGCGGAGGCTTCCGACAGATTGAGCACGCCGACATCGATGGACCCGGCAACGAGCTGGGTCGCCAATTCGCCACCGCCCTTGAATGGCACAATATCCGGTTGGACGGCATCGGCCTTCTTGGCAAACATATAGGCGGTGATGTGATCGAGCCCCCCGATATTGGTGGTGCCGAATTTCAGTTTGGTGTTTCGCACGCCTTCTAGAAATTCGTCGGAATTCTTGTAGGGGCTGGCATTGCAGCTCACCATCAGCACCTGCGGGTCGTTGGTGCCGCGGGCGAGGGGGCGCATGTCCTCGAGCTTCAGGTCGGATTTGCCGAGGGCCATGGTCAGCGCGTGACCGTTCGTCCAAGTCATGATCGTATAGCCATCGGCAGGCCGGGTCTGAAAATACTGCATGGCGAGGGCGCCGCTCGGCCCGCCGCGTTTGTTGACCACGACCATATCTGTGCCAATCTCGCGCCGCGTGCGGAGCATCATCATGCGGCTATTTACGTCCGTGCCGCCCCCGGCGCCGGCATGGGTTACCACTTCAATGGTCTTGGAAGGATAGTCTTCAGCGACAGCGCCGGTCACAGCCAGCGCCGCGCCTGCCGCAGCGAGCAGCAGATGTTTGGCGAAATTCATCTTGGTATTCTCCCTTGCCTTGCTTCGTCTTAATTTCAGGCAAAGGGATGGTCGACGCCCAGCGTCGGTTAGTCAACCGCCAATCCCGCCTCCCGCGCGCGATCCATCAGGTAGTCGCGGCCTTCCAGCATTTGTTCCAGTGTTCCCCAGCCGCACATGTAATGGCCCTGGAAACCTGCTCCCTCGATCCGGCGGAACATATCGGCGAAGTCGACTGTCCCGGTTCCCGGATGCATGTGCAGTTCGTATTCGCCATTGTTGTCGGCGACCCGCACTTCCTCGCACCGGCTCATGTCCATGCCGTCAATGAAGCCGGCGATCCCGATAGAATCGTAATGAGCATGGTTGATGGTGAAAGCCCACCGCAAGTGATCGGAGGGAATAGCGTCGAACCATTCCACCGTGTCAGCGAGGTTGTCCGGCATGTAGTGGACTTCTGCCCGCTCCGGCTCGCCATTCAGGTTTTCCAGCAGCAGGAGCACGCCGCGCTCCTCCGCATATTCCACCGCCCGTTTCAGCCGGTCGATGCTGGCGGCTTTGCGCAGTCCGTAGTCGGAGGTGAAGTGATAGCCGCCGTGGACCACCACCCATTCCGCCGCCATTTTCCGTGCCAGCTCGACATATGCCTTCAGATAGGTGTCCACGGAATCGCGGAGGAACGGCGAGATCTCCGCGACATTGACGGCGCTTAGGGTGTGCAGGCCCAGATGCAGGCCGTCCCGGAGGCAGGCATCCCTGATCTTCGCGCAGGTGGTGTCATCCAGGCGCTCCATCTGGTTCGGGGCAATGTCGCACTGGATGTCCAGGTACTCAACGCCATTGGCAGCCGCCCAGGCGACGGCCTCCTCTGCGGGTAATTTCCGGCCAACGTCGATGCCGATACGGTCTCGCAAGCTCATGATGATTCAGCGATACTATGATAAATGGATCTTAGAGTAGATGGAATTTTAACGCGCTCCGTTTGATTACGGCAAAGGATGAAACGTCGTGGCCAAAGAAAAGATCCCGGTATTTTTCGCGACCAACCGAAACCGCGTGAGCGGAGACGGATATTTCGGCGAGCGCTTTCACAGCGACGGGCCCAGCTTCTACCGTTGCGGCCAGGCCCTGGTCGAGTTCGACAGCGATGCGGACGAGTACACGCTGATCTCCTCCGGCCTGGAAGCGGAGCGGAAGCCGGCGGATCCGTCCGGCCGTGGCGCACGGCTCGGCAGCACCGCCATGTTCCGGCAGATCCGGGACACGATGGCGGCGGAAGAGCGGGAGGCGCTCGTGCTGATCCACGGGTTCGGCAACTCGTTCGTCGGCAGTCTTCTGCGCGGCGCGCAACTGTCCCGTGAATACCGGATCGCGCGAGTGCCGGAGGCACCGGGCGGGCCGGAACCGGCCCCGCAGTCGCCGATCGTTGTCGTATTTTCCTGGCCATCGAACGGCCGGGTGCAGCCTCCTTGGGAATACCACAGCGACCGGGAAGACTCTCAGCAGTCCGGTGATGCTATGGCCCGGTTTTTCATGCGGTTCTGGGATTTTCTCAACGATCCCGGCAAACGCGGAACCGACGCTGATGGCCGGCCGCTTCCGTGTGGGCGGCCAATTCACCTGGTCGCCCACAGCATGGGGAATTGGGCGCTGCGGGCTGCGGTCCAGTCGATCAAGCGGATGATGGCAGGCAGAGCCGTGCCGAAGGTGTTCGACAATGTTTTCCTGATGGCGGCCGATGCGGACGAAGACGCCCTGGCTCAGGAAGAGAAGCTCTACCCGATGATCGAGATGGCCCGAGCCATCCATGTTTATCACGCGAGCAATGACCGGGCGCTAGTCGTCAGCGATACGACTAAGTTCAATCCCGACCGGCTGGGCACGGATGGCCCTCACAGCTTCGCCCGCCTGCCGCCGCATGTGACCGCGATTGATTGCGCGGATGTGTCCTATACGGAACTCGCCGACGCCCGGCATCAGTACTACTCTTCCCGGCAGGAAGTGCTGGATGACGTGCGGGCGGTTCTGACCGGACGCTATGCGCCAGACCAGGTTCCCCGGCGGATTGCGATCGATCCCGGCCGCCGCTACCGCATCCCACGGGCCACATGATGCTACAGGGCGGCCGCCCGCTACCCATCAAGGCTGCAGGAAGCCGACGATGTCCTTGATTTCCTTCAGATGCGGCGCGGCGATGGCATTCGCCCGGTCACGGCCGCGGGCGAGAATCCCGTCGACATAGCTCGGATCGTCCAGCATACGCTGCATTTCCCCGGTAATCGGGCTGAGCACGGACACGGCCAGATCGGCCAGCGCCTTTTTGAAATCGGCAAAGCCCTTGCTGCCGAAGTCGGCCAGCACCCGCTCCGTGGGCCAGTCCGCCAGCGCGGCGTATATGCCGACGAGGTTCTGGGCTTCCGGCCGGCCCTCGAGCCCTGCTGGTTCGGATGGCAGCGGCTCCGGATCGGTTTTGGCCCGGCGGAGCTTCAGGGCGATCGTGTCTGCGTCGTCGGTAAAGGTAATCCGCGACATGTCGGACGGGTCCGATTTGCTCATTTTCGCGGTGCCGTCGCGCAGGGACATCACGCGCGTTGCCGTGCCGAAGATCCGGGGTTCAGGCAGCGGGAAATAGTCAACGTCGTAATACCGGTTGAACGCACCGGCGATATCGCGGGCCAGTTCCAGATGCTGCTTTTGATCTTCGCCCACGGGGACGTCCGTTGCCTTGTAGAGCAGAATGTCCGCAGCCATGAGCACCGGATAGGAATAGAGGCCGACAACCGCCATCTCGCGTTTCTTGCCGGCCTTTTCCTTGAATTGGGTCATGCGGTTGAGCCAGCCCATCGGCGCGTGGCAGCCCAGGATCCAGGCCAATTCCGCGTGCCCACTGACGGTGGACTGGTTGAAAATGGTGCAGGCTTCTGGATCGATGCCGGCGGCGATGTAGGCGGCCGTCACCTCACGCGTGGACTGGCGCAGCGCTGCCGGGTCCTGGGGAAGCGTAATCGCGTGAAGATCGACAATGCAGAAAATGCAGTCGTAATCCTTTTGCATGCCCACCCAGTTGCGGATCGCACCGAGATAGTTGCCGAGATGCAGATTGCCGGTTGGTTGAATGCCGCTGAAAATGCGGCGGGCGGGCGCGTTCACGAGGGAAAGCTCCAAGCGGGGGGTGAAACCTAGCGCTTATCGCGGCGCCGGCGCATGCGGTCAAGCGGCCTTTCGGCCAGGGCGGCGATAGCGGCCCGGTCTGCTCCGCCGATTTGCCAGGCAAGCGCGAAATAGGCAGCGGCGCCTAAGCCGCAGATTGCCAAAAGCGCGACCGCCCGCAGTACTTCGGGCTGGGCAAGGCTTCCCGCAAAAAGGTGCGCGCCGCCGGCCACGATCCCCCCCATCACCAAGCTGGCGGCCAGCGCGCGCGGCAGGCGGCTTGCCAGTGCCGCATCCGGCAGAAAATGGCCGCGCCGGTACAGCACCCAGGCGAGCAGGCCGGCGTTCAGCCAGGAGGCAAGGCTCGTCGCCGCCGCGAGACCGACCACGCCGAATGGCCGATAAAAAGCAAATCCAAGGATGATGTTGGCGGTCACGGATATGGCGGCGATCCTCACCGGTGTTGCCGTGTCTTCCCGCGCAAAGAAGCCGGGACTCAGCACCTTGACCAGCACGAATGCCGGCAGGCCAAGCGCGTAGGCGATCAGCACGTCCGCCGTCGCCGCGGCATCCGCCGGGCTGAATGCGCCGCGCTCGAACAGCACGCTCACCACGGCATACGGAATAGCCGCGAGTGCGGCCGCCGCCGGCAAAGTCAGGAACATTGCCAGTTCCAGTGCCCGGTTCATCGCGTTCCCGGCGTCATCGAGAGCTTGCCCCTTGATTGCGCGCGAGAGGCGCGGCAACAGAGCCGTGCCCATGGCAACCCCGATCACGCCGAGTGGCAACTGGTAAATCCGGTCGGCATAGTACAGGTAGGCGATGGCGCCGGTCGGCAGCAGCGAGGCGATCAGCGTCCCGATCAGCAGGTTGATCTGCATAACGCCGGCGCCGATGGCGCCAGGACCCAGCAGCTTCAAGGTCCGCACGACTGCCGGATCGAGCCGTGGCCAGACCAGTCGCAGCTGGTAGCCGGACCGCTGCAACGCCCAGGCCATCATGGCAAGTTGCGCCAGCCCGGCGACAGCGACGGCGACCGATAGCACATGCCCCGGTGTCTCCAATGCATCGGGCGCCAGTACCAGCGCGCCAATCATGATGACATTGAGGAGGCACGGCGCCGCGGCCGCTGCCGCGAACCGGTCCAGCGCGTTGAGAATCGCGCCCATCAGGGAGGCGAGGGTGATGAACCAGAGATAGGGGAACGTGATCCGGGCCATGTCCACCGCCATCTCGAACGTGTCCGGTTTGTCGGTGAAGCCCGGTGCCAGCACGGTGACGAAGGCTGGCATGGTCAATTCCGCGGCCACGGTGATGACGGTGAGCGTCACCAGCATCAACGTCAGCACCCGTTCCCCAAACTCTCTGGCCCGCGCTTGGCCCGCCCGCGCCAGCTCGCCCGAAAACACGGGGATGAAGGCGGCGTTGAATGCCCCTTCGGCGAAAAGGCGCCGGAATAGGTTCGGCAGGCGGAGCGCTACGAAAAAGGCGTCGGCAACCGGCCCGGCGCCCAGCACCGCCGCGATCAGCAGGTCGCGGACGAAGCCGAGAATCCGGCTGGCCATGGTATATCCGCCGACCGTGGCGACGGAGCGGAGCAGCATGGCTCTACTTCACTTCGGCAGTGATCAGGGCGTTGCTTTCGCGGATAGCCTCGATCAGTTCCGACTCGATTTTGGCTTTCTTGCCCGCATGCTCTACCTTCAGCCCGAAAATGTCCTTCACATAGAACACATCCACCGCCCGTTCGCCGTAAGTGGCGATGTGGGAGGACGCAATTTGCAGGCCGAGTTGGGTCATCGTGTAAGCGACTTTGTTCAGGAACCCCGGCCGGTCGCGGCCGTTGACCTCGATCACGGTGAAATAGCGGCTGGCCTCGTTGTCGATGATAACCCGCGGTTCCACCGTAAAGACGGCGGTCCGGCTCTTCCACGGCGGCGCCTGCTGCAACGCCTTCCCCAGGTTCACGGCGCCAGACATCACTTGATCGAGCCGCTCGCGGATGCGGCTGTACTCGGTGAAGATCCCGCCCTCCGCGCTTTGTACCCAAAAGCTGTCCACGACATAGCCGTTCGCCAGCGTGAACGCCCGGGCTCCCACAATATCCGCCCCGGCAAGCGCCATTACCCCGGCCAAACGGGCGAAGAGGCCAGTGTGATCCAGCGTGCAGATCGTGACGACGGTAGTGTCCCGTTCTTCGTCAACGTGGAAATCCACCGACAGGTGCTCGTCCATTTGCATGGTATCGCGCACCAATTCCGCATGGGAGACCAGCATTTCGGTGTCCCAGGTCACCAGATAGGTATCCGGGAGGGCCTCCAGGTGGGCTTCCCGCTCCGGTTCCGGCCAATGTTTGAGGGCGGCCGCCAGCGCTTGCCGCGCGGCGTCGGCCCGGCGAGGAAGCGAACCGCCATCGCCTGAACCGGTCAGCTGTTCGTCTGCCCGGAAATACAGTTCCCGCAGCAAAGAAGCTTTCCAGCCCGTCCACGTGTCCGGCCCCACCGCCCGAATGTCGCATACAGTCAGCACCAGGAGCTGCCGCAGCCGGTCGGGCGACTGAACGACGGCACAGAAGTCCTGAATGGTTTTCGGGTCGTTCGGATCGCGGCGTTGGGCCGTGTCGGATAATACCAGATGATACCGAACCAGCCAGGCAGCGGTCTCCGTCTCCGCTGCCGTCAGGCCGAGCCGGGGGCCGTATTCCGCCACCAATTCCGCGCCGATCACCGAATGGTCTCCGCCGCGGCCCTTACCAATGTCGTGAAACAGGACCGCCACATAGAGCGCCCGGCGCAGAGGCACCCGCTGGACAACAGCCGAGGCGATCGGTGCCGCCTCCTTCAGATCGCCGTTTTCCAGCTTCCGCAGTTCGGCGATAGCGCGGATGGTGTGCTCGTCCACCGTGTAGGTGTGGTACATGTTGTACTGCATCATGGCGACGACGAAGCCGAATGGTGGCAAAAACCGTCCGAACAGGCCGGCCTCATTCAGGCGCCGCAACGTCTTGATCGGGTCCTTGGCGGACGTGAGCATTTCCAGAAACAGCCGGTTCGCCTCGGGATGGTCGCGGACCTGATCGATCCGGCGGAGATCCCGCCGCACCTGGCGCAGCGCTTCCGGATGAATGTCGACCCCATGCTGCTGCGCCGTGTGGAACAGGCGCAGCAGATTGACCGGGTCCTCCTTGAAAACGGCCGTATCCTGCAAGGTGAGGCGTTCATGGACCAGCTTGAACGGACCGAGTTTGCGTTCCACGGACAGCAACCGGGCGAGCGAGAACCGTTTCGGCCGCTCGTGGGCCGCTTCGAAGGCCGCGCAAAGGATGCGGGTCAGATCGCCCACATCCTTTGCGACGATAAAGTAATGCTTCATGAAACGTTCGACACTGCGCACGCCCGGCCGTTCGTGATAGCCCACGCGCTCCGCCAGCAGGTACTGGTAGTCGAACGTCAATCGCTCTTCGGCGCGGCCGGCAGTGTAGTGCAAATGACAGCGCACGTCCGAGAGGAAGGCTTCTGCCTTGTTGAAGCGGCGCGCTTCGCTCGGGGAGAGAATGCCCTGCTCAACCATGCCTTCCACGTCCTCGACCCGGTAGAGCGCCTTGGCGATCCAGAGGAGCGTGTGAAGATCGCGATGCCCGCCCTTGCCGTCCTTCAGATTGGGCTCCAGAACGTAACGGGTATCACCGAGCTTGCGGTGCCGTTCATCCCGCTCCGCCAGCTTGGCTTCGACATAGGCGGTTGGATTGGCGCCGAGGCTTTTTTCCCAGAAGCCCTGCCGCATTTCCTCGAAGAGCCTTTGATCCCCCCAGACCTGGCGAGATTCCAGCAGCGCAGTCGCAATGGTATGATCGTCCCGCGCCATCCGGATGCTGTCCGCCGGCGAACGCACCGAGTGGCCCACCTTGAGGCCGAGGTCCCACAGAAAATACAGGACATATTCGATTAGCTGTTCGCTGTTGGCGGTGATCTTGTGGGGGTGCAGGAACAGAATGTCGATATCCGAATACGGCGCCAGCGCGCCGCGGCCATAGCCGCCAACCGCCGCGACACTCATAGCTTCGCCCTTGGTCGGGTTTGCGTTGGGGAAAACCTGGCTGCGGCCATGGTCCAACAGGGCCGAGATCAGGTCGTCGTAGAGGTGAGAGCGGGCGGGCATCAGCCAGCTCGCCCGCTGGCCCTGTTCGAAAGCCGTCCGCAGCTCTGACTCGGCACGAAGCAGGGCGCGTTTGACGTTGACCAGGGCTGACGCCCTGGAAAGACCGACCTGCTTTTCGCCATGAGGGCTTTTCTGCTTGCCGACGTCGGGGGCCAGCAATTCCCGCCATGGCGGGGAGGGGAGAACGGGCATATCCATGGCCGGGAGCTTTGCTACAGCCGTCGGTCGGGGGTCAAGACGGGATGACGTCGAAGGCAATGCTGATCCGTTCCGATCCGGTATCTAGCGGCACGGTATGGTGCCAGAGGTAGGACGGGAACAGGAGCATCCGGCCCGGCTCCGGTTTCAGCAGACGCGGTTCGGTGCCCGGCGCGGCGGGTAGCCCGTACCCCGGCTCGCCGAAAGCGATCCAGCCGGCCGGGCTTTCCTCGCCGATCTCCGGCGGCAGCGAGGGATAGAAGACGCCGGACACCCAGCCGTAATTGTGAATGTGCGCCGCCTGATGCCCGCCGGGCGCAAGGATGTTGGCCCAGCAGATCAGCCGGAATTCCTGCGGTTTCGAGCCGAAGAAAGGGTGACCGGGCTCGTCCGGCAGGCTGTCGCGCATTGCAGCCACTTCCTGGCGGACTTTCTCCAGGAACAGAGCCGTCGTTTCCG
>CAYYSC010000083.1:0-9880 GCA_964474065.1 uncultured Rhodospirillales bacterium
GGGGTTGGCGTCATCGCGTTGTTGATGCTGAACATGTGGGAAGGTTTCGAACAGCCAGAGGACCCGCTGGACATCGCCCGCCTGCACCGTATGGCAGAGGTCGGCCGCCTCGGCATCCGCGACCGCAACGCCTTTGTTGCCGATCCACGCATGGCGGATGTGCCAATGGATCTGTTGCTGTCCAAAGGCTATGCGGAGCGCCTGCGCGGCATGATCGACGATACCAGGGCCATGCCGGAGCTGCCGCCGCCGGGCCTCGATAAGAACGGCGATACAGTCTACCTCTGCGTGGTGGATAAGGACGGAAACGCCTGTTCCTTCATTAATTCCACTTTCCATTCCTTCGGCAGCGGTATTGTCGGGCCTAAGTCGGGGGTGGTGTTGCAGAACCGTGGGTGGGGCTTCACCCTGGAGCAGGGGCATCCGAACGCGATTGCGGGCGGCAAGCGCCCAGCGCACACTATCATTCCGGGCATGTTGATGAAGGACGGCGAGGCGGTAATGCCGTTCGGCGTCATGGGCGGAAACTATCAGCCGACTGGCCATACCTGGGTTCTGTCCAACATGATCGACTACGGCATGGACCCGCAGCAGGCAATCGCACTCCCGCGCGTGATGAGCTATGGCGGTAAGCTGGAGCTGGAAACTACTATCGGCCCGCGGATGGCCAGCGACCTCCGTGCGATGGGACATGACTGCGAATACCTGGTGCGACCGCACGGCGGCGCTCAGGCCATCTGGATCGACCGGAAGGAAGGCGTGCTGACAGGCGGAAGCGAGACGCGGAAAGACGGCTGCGCCCTGGGTTACTGACGACCGTCAGTCGGTGTCTTCCCTGGCTCTCCTAGGGATTGGTGGCCGGCCCGGTTGTAATGGCGGGTCTGGGCCCGCGCCGTGGGGAACCTCAGACTTGGCCTTTGCTTGTGGCCGAGGCGTTGCCGTTCACGCCCAAAACATCCCGCGCCAAACGCTGCACTTCCGGCGGAAGAGGCGTCGGAGTAGTGTCGACCCCCGCGGAAAACTGGGCCACGACTGTATCCAGGATTGCGATTCGGGCGTGGCGCTTGTCATTGGCAGCGAGGATGTGCCAGGGTGCCAGCTCGGTCGATGTCCTGGCCAGCATCTCCCTTGCCGCTACCTCGTAGGCATCCTTGGCCAGATGCGCTCGGATATCGGCCGCCGAAATTTTCCACCACTTATGCGGGGCCTTGGCGCGTTCGGTCAAGCGAGCTTGCTGCTCGTCCCGTGTCACGTGCAAGTAGAACTTTGCCAATCGGATGCCGTCGGCGACCAAGGATGCCTCGAAGGCGTTAATCTCGTCATATGCTTCGCGCCAGCGTTTTTCCGCAGTTAACTCATCGACCCGCTCGACCAGGACTCTGCCATACCAGGAGCGGTCGAAAATGGCGATCTGACCCTCCGGTGGAATGCGTGCCCAAAAACGCTGAAGATAATGCTGCCGCTCTTCCAATGGCGTCGGCGGGCCGATGGGCCAAACGTGAAAAAACCGTGGATCCAGCTCGGCGGCCAAGCGACGGATGGCTCCGCCCTTGCCTGCCGTGTCCGATCCTTCGATGACCACCACACCCCGGTGGCCTCGCTGGTGAAAGGCGAGGGCAACTTCCCGCATCCGGTACTGGGCAGGCTTCAGGCGTTCGTCATATTCCCGCTTGGGGAGTTTCGGGTGGTCGGCATCTCTGGGCAAGGTTGGGGCGTTTTTGGCCAAGCTCTATCCCTTGTCGGCATCGATGATACTTTGCAGATAGGTGGGATCGCCACCTAGTTTATCGAGGCCTGCTCGCTCTAATTGCAACAACATGGAGACGCGGCTGTCGCGGTGACCCCAGTCCCGGGCGACGAGCGCCTCTGTCATCTCCGCCAACACCAGATTGATGATCCGCATCGGCACCCCGACGTCACGGCCGAGTTCCGCGGCTAAGCTGACGTCCTTGTGGGCGAGGCGGAGCGCAAAATCCGGGGGATCGTACTTGTCGATCAGGAACTGCTTGGTGATGCGGTCGAAGGTCCGTTGACGCCCCAGCGCTCCCTGGCGGACCGCTTCCCATAGCGAGGTTGCATCCAGCCCAGCCTTCACACCGACGCTGAACATTTCCGCCATCGCGGTCTGGATGGCGTAGCCCGTCGCGTTGTGGACCAGCTTCGCAATGGAGCCGGCTCCGATGTCGCCGATATAGCGTACCTGATCGCCCATGGCGTCAAGCGCTGCCCGGTTGGCCTCGAACACGGCCTTGTCACCGCCGACCCATACTGCGAGCCGGCCGCTCTCGGCGCCCGCAGGCCCGCCGCTAACCGGCGCGTCCAGGAAGTGAATGCCTTTCTCCCGGAATTCGGCGTGCAGGCGCCGGACGGTGGTCGGTGAGTTGGTGGAGAGATCGAAAAAAGCCTGGCCGGGCTTCATGCCGGCGATCAGCCCTGCTTCCAAGTCGATCGCTACTTTGGTCACTTCCGGAGGGCCGGGCAGGGAGGCGAGCACCACGTCGCTTTGTTCCGCCACGTCTTTAGGAGTTTCTGCCCAGGTCGCCCCTGCCTGCAGATGCTTCTGGGCGTGCTGGCGGCTCAGATCGCTGACGACAAGTTCGTGCCCCGACTTCTGAATATTGGTGGCGAAATGGCCGCCCATCGTGCCGAGCCCGATGAATCCGACGCGCATGGTGTTTCCTCCCGATATCGCATGCTTTTGCGGCATGATGCGGCCGTCCTGCCCTGGCTGCAACAGTCACCCTCGGATTATCGAGCGATGGCCTTTGGCAGGCCCGATCAGGAGCGGTTGTAAACGTCCTCGTAGCGGACGATGTCATCCTCGCCGAGATATGCTCCTGTCTGCACCTCGATCAGGTGGAGGTGGACCTTTCCCGGATTCGCCAAGCGATGCTTCGTTCCGACCGGGATATAGACCGACTCGTTTTCGGAGAGGAATTGCTCTTCTTCCCCGACTACCACGTCGGCCGCACCCGAAACGACGACCCAGTGCTCCGAGCGGTGATGGTGCGATTGAAGGGAGAGAGCCGCCCCCGGCTTCACGACGATTTCCTTCACCTGGAAGCGATCGCTCAACATCAGCGTTTGGTAATAGCCCCAAGGCCGATGGCAGAGCGGGAATTCCTCCGCCTGGGGAACCTTGGCAATCTTCAGGGCGGCAACGACGTCCTTGACCCGCTGCGTTTCCGACAAGGGCGCAATCAGCACGGCATCGCGCATGGCAACTGCCGCAATGTTGTCGAGGCCCACGCCCACAAGGCGAAGCGACTCGTCCTCCGAGCGGAGCAGTGAATTGGTGCAATCCAATGCCGTAACCGGCCCCGCTATCGCGAGGCCTTTTTCGTCCGGATCACTCTTCATCCACACGGCGTCCCAGCTCCCAAGATCGCTCCAGCCGCCGTCGAACGGCACCGCCATCAGGTTGGCGGCTTTTTCCATGACCGCATAGTCGATTGAGACGTCCCTGGCGTGCCGGTACGCCTCTTCCTGCAGCCGGAAAAACATGAGATCGGTTTTGCCGCCGCTGACCGCGTTCTGGCAGGGCTCCAGCAGATCCGGAGCGCATGTCTCGAATGCGGCCAGGATGGCTTCCACGGAGAAGAGAAAGATGCCGGCGTTCCAGAGAAAGTTGCCGCTGGCCAGCATCTTGTTTGCGGCCTCGACCCCCGGTTTTTCGACGAAACGGCTCAGCGGCACCGCGGTGGCCTGTTGCCCGAATACCGGCGCGCTGTTGAGCTCCAGGTAGCCGTAGCCGGTTTCCGGCCGAGTTGGTTTGATTCCGAACGTCACGAGCGAACCGGCTTTTGCTGCCGGCGCGCCAGCTTCGACACAGGCGAGGAAGCCGAATGTGCTGTCGATGACATGATCGGATGGCGCCACCAGCATCAAGGCGTCCGGTTCGTCCTTGAGCATCAGGGCGGCGCAGAGGATCGCCGGTGCCGTGTTTCGTCCTTCCGGTTCGATCAGGATGTTGGCTTCGGAAAAGCCTGCATTGGAAAGTTGTTCCGCTGCAATGAAGCGGAAGTCGTTACCGGTCAGGACCATCGGTTGGGCAAAGCCATTGCCGTGAAAACGGCGCAGCGTCGCCTGATAAAGACTTTCTTCGCCCATCAAGGGAGAGAATTGCTTCGGATAACTTTTACGGGACAAAGGCCATAACCGGGTCCCCGAACCGCCACACAAAACAACCGGGTAAATCATCAGCCGATTCCTTATCCCTTTTTGGGACCGCTCTGTCCTCGCTCCGCGCGCAAACCATAGCATTGGTTCGGTCATGCGGCGCTTTGTTGGTTAGTCTTTTAGCCGTTCAAAGGCTCCGCTATTCATTGAACCTAGATTTACCGGCTGCAACCATCGCCTGAAAAGGCGACGATTGAGCCTATAAGCATAAAGGTTGCTCTGTCTCCCGACCGACGCTCGCTTCTCCGGTTTCGCTGTGGCCGAGTTGACCGCGGCACAGGCCGCTTGTGGATACGGCTCCCATGGTTCACTGCCTTGGAGCGGTGGCTAGCGCTGATTCGATAGCGTTCGTCATTCGTTTGGAAGTTGGGGAGGTCGGAGAGGGAAACCAATGTATTGGCCGGCCATCCCGTCCGATCAGGTATTTGTGAAAGTTCCAGCGGGGCGCGGCTACGCTGCCAAAGTGGTCAACCACCCAGGTATAAAACGGATGTGCGTCCGACCCTTTGACAGGCTGTTTCCGGGTCATCGGAAAATCGATTCCGAAATTTACCTCGCAGAAATCCTTGATCTCGGCCTCAGTCCCCGGTTCCTGTCCGCCGAAGTCGTTGGACGGAACTCCCAGCACGACCAGACCCTTGTCGCGATACCGGTCCCAGACAGCCTGGAGTGCATCGTACTGATCCGTAAAACCGCAGCGCGAAGCCGTGTTCACGACTAGCAAAACCCTGCCCTGATAGTCTGATAGCGGCAGGTGATGCCCTTCGATGGCAGTGAAGCTGAAATTATAGGCCGTACGCTCGGGGGCTGCTGTTGCCATAGCTGATCCGAACAACAGGCCAGCCAGAACAATCGCAAATCGCATCATCCGTTTTTCTTCTGATAATCCAAATCCCGCTGGTTTACGTACTCCGTGGTGTTATGGATTTTTCCTTGAAGATTCAAACGGGAGTTGCACCGTGGGCCAGACGGGCCAGGAATTGAGGATCGCAGTACTTGGCGCCGGTGCCGCGGGTCTGACCTGCGCTCGGATCCTTCATGATCGGGGCCGCGCCGTGACGGTGCTCGATAAGGGGCGCGGTATTGGCGGCCGTGTTGCCAGCCGTCGCGTCAGCGAAGTTTTGGCATTCGATCATGGCGCGCCCTCCCTGCCTGAAAATATGGGCATCCCAGACGATTGGTCCAATACAGCAGTACCAGCGGACCGTTTGAGCTCCTCTTTGAGGCCATGGAAGCCATTTTCGGGAAGAAAAGCTCTGTCACGCGGCCGACACTCGCGATTGGTGGGTGTCCCGACCATGAATGCGCCACTGAAAGCATTGGCCGAAGGGATCGATGTGCGCCTGGGGGCGGAGATCGCAGAGGTTGAGAGAGAGGAGAGTGGTTGGCGCCTGATTTTGAGCGACGGTACAATGCTTCCCGTTTTTGACCGTGTGATCTCAACCATTCCGGCACCGCAGGCACAGCAGGTTTATGCAGCTTTCCCATCGGTGACGGAGCCTTTGTCTGCCGTTAAAATGGCGCCTTGCTGGACAGTGATGCTGGCTTTCGAGGAGCCCGTTGATCCCGGCTTTGATTTGGCATGCAATCCGACGCCCCTGCTGTCTCTACTGGTGCGGAATTCCTCCAAGCCGGGCCGGGCCATCGATCAGCACTGTTGGGTCGCCCATGCCCGCGCAGCCTGGTCCCGCGAATGTCTGGAGATGAGAGCGGACGAGGTGTTGCCGCTGCTCCTGAACGAGGTTGGGGGCGCGTTCGGGAGACGACTGCCGTCGGTTCTGTATGCGGCTGCGCACCGTTGGCGGTACGCGCGGACGGAAACGCCGCTGGGCCGACCTTTTCTGTCAATGGCGAACGGAACACTGCTTCTTGGCGGCGACTGGGCGCTCGGACCGGACATCAGCCACGCGATCGAGAGCGGGGCGGCAATGGCCAGAGCTATTCTGGAGGAGCTTCGCACCTGCCTGGTATGACAGCAGGTGGGCGACAGAAATTGCCGCCGCCGGCGATTTGGCTTAGCGTTCCTCATTGACAATCAAGCATGTTTTTACAGCCGGCTCTGCCGGCGCGGAGGAACCATGGCCAAGACTGAAAAAATGCTGACGGAAGACGTCCGTGGGGCGGAAGGCATCGTCCGGGTGCTAGAGGAAGCGGGCATTGACATGGTGTTCGGCATTGCCGGCGGCAATATGGGCCGGCTTTACGATGCCCTCTACGACCACCAGGATACGGTGCGCGCGGTGCTGGTGCGGCACGAACAACTCGCCAGCGTAATGGCCGAGGTTTATGGCCGCCTAACCGGCAAGCCGGGTGTTTGCACCGGTCAGGGTGTTTTCATGCTCGCGAACGGCTTCCTTGGGACGCTGGAGGCCCATTTCGGCTCCTCGCCTATGCTATTCCTTACCGATTTTTCGGACGTGCATCCATATACCCAGCACGCGCCCTATCAAAGCGGGACCGGTGACTACGGCGCTGCGGACACGCGAAAAGCGCTCGAGGCAGTGACCAAGCAAGTTTTTGTGGCGCAGCAGCCCGCGCACGGCGTCCATGCCACGCAACTCGCGATCAAGCACGCGCTCTCCGGGGAGCGCGGACCTGTCGGTGTCATTTACCATTCCAACGTTTTTCAGGGGATGGTCGACCCGAACGCGCGGCCTTTCCTCTACCCGACCAAAAACTACCTTCCGAAGCCGCAGCCGGCCGATCCCGCGGAGGTCAACGCGGCCGCTGCCGCGCTGCGCCACGCCGACCGGCCGGTGATCATTGCTGGTAATGGCGTCCGCGTCGCACAAGCCTATCACGAGTTGGAGACGTTGGCGGGGCTGATCGGCGCACCGGTGGCGACCACGGCATCCGGTAAGGGGGTCTACGCCGAGACAGGGGATTGGGCCCTCGGCGTTTGTGGCAATTTCGGTCAGCCAACGGCCAATGATTTCATTGGCCAAGCGGATTTGGTGCTCGCCGTCGGCACGCGGCTCGGGCCGGCTGACACAGCCAATGAAAATCCGGCCATGATCGATCCAACGCGCCAGACGCTGATCCAGATCGATGTGGAGCCCAAGAACGCGAGCTGGTCGTTCCCGTGTGACCATGTGGTCATCGGCGACGCCAAGCTGGCGCTCGACCAGATCGAGGAGAGGATTGTTGCGGAGGGTGCGCCCTCCTCATCGGCATTGTCGGCCCGCAAGGCGGCGCTCGACAAGGTGCGCGAAGATCACAGTTTCTTCCGAGGACCGGACTACGATTCCGATGAATCGCCGATCATGCCCCAGCGAATCTTCAAGGAGATGCTGGCGGCTACGGCAGATGACGCCCTCTTCACGCTGGATGCGGGTGAGAACCGGCTTTTCATGGTGCACTATTTTCAGACCAAGTCGCCGGGTTCGCTGCTGATGCCTGGCATCGGCGCCATGGGCTACTCGATCCCGGCGGCCCTGGCGGCGAAACTCGTGTATCCGGACCGGCAGGTGATTGCCGTTTCCGGCGATGGGGGCTTCTCCATGGCGATCAATGGAATCATGACCGCGCGGGACGAAAATATCCCGATTGTTTCGGTGATTTTGAACAACTCGGCGCTCGGCTGGGTGAAGCATGGCCAGGGCAACCGGCCAATTGCCAGCACTTTTGCGGAGATGGACTTTGCCGCCATCGCTCGGTCTATGGGCGTGCACGGTATCCGCGTGACCGAACCGAAGGAGATCGCAGGGGCTCTCGAAGAGGCGCTGAAGAGCGGCAAGCCGACGGTCGTGGACATCGTCACTAGCTTCAAGCCGACTTTCCGCGACGTGACCAGCCCGCTGGCGGCAGGATAGCGTCTCAGCTTTGGGAGGTGCGACCGGGCAGGCTTCAAGGCGTTGCCCGGAAGGCTAGTTGGTCCGCCATCGCGCAGATTTCGGCCGGGGTTTTGCCGGCCGCCCGAAGGTCCGGAACGCTGACGCTTTTGTCACGTTTGGCGAATCGCTTGCCGTTCGGCCCGAGCAGGAGACCGTGGTGCCAGTATTCGGGCTCCGGGAGGCCCAACAGTGCCTGCAATACCCGATGGACGTCGGTCGAAGGCAGCAGATCCTCGCCGCGGGTCACACAGGTCACTCCCTGCAGGGCGTCGTCCACGGTCACCGCGAGATGATAGCTGGTGGGCGAATCCTTGCGGGCGACCACCACGTCGCCGAACCGTTCCGGCCGGCAGACAATCCGGCCGGGGGACCGGTCCGTGAAATCAAGTGGCCCGGCCTTCGCAACCGCCGCCGCCATGTCGAGCCGCCAGGCGGGTTTTTCTCCCGCCGCGATCCGGGCTTCGGCTTCGCTGCGGGCCATGGCGCGGCAGGTCCCGGGATAGACGGGGCCATCCGGCCCATGCGGCGCGCCGCCCGCACGCTGGATCTCTATCGCGATTTGGCCGCGAGTGCAGAAACACGGATACAGGACTCCCATCGCATCCAGCCGTTCCACCGCCGCCCGGTAATCGGCCATGTGTTCAGACTGTCGGCGAACCTCGCCGTCCCAGTTCAGGCCGAGCCAGGCGAGGTCTTCCAGCAACCGCTCCGTGAATTCAGGCTTGCATCGGGTCTGGTCGATGTCCTCGATCCTAACTAGAAAACGCCCGCCGCCCTCCCGCGCCGCCCGCCAGGCAAACAGGGCGGAGTAGACGCTGCCAAGATGAAGGTAACCGGTTGGGCTAGGGGCAAAACGGGTGACGATCATGGGCCTGACGGTTAAGGTCGGGAGAGTTGACTTGGGGCATACGGTACACGCTGAATATATACGCTGAGGAACAGGAGCCGAGCCATGCCCGTCGATCCGGAAATCAAAGGCACGACCCTGATGAGCCACCACCACCATCCGGTGGGAGGCGGCCTCGCCAGGCAACTCGTCGTGCTGTTGCATGGCTATGGCGCGGACGGCGAGGACCTGATCGGCTTGGCACCGATGCTTGGTCAAGTCATGCCAGACGCTGCCTTTGTTGCCCCCAATGCACCCTTTCCCTGCGCCAGTGCCATGTGGGGCTTCCAGTGGTTCGACGTTTGGGACGCGGATCATGCTCGCCGACTGGAAGGCGCACGGCTGGCCGCAAAGATTCTGCATCCTTATTTGGATGCCCAGTTGGAGGCGCACAATGTGCACCCGGAAGATTTGTACCTGGTCGGTTTTTCGCAGGGCACGATGATGGCGCTGCACGTCGGCCTCCGCCGGGAAACCCGGCCGCGATGCATCGTCGGGTTCTCTGGACGTCTGCTGGCACCGGAATTGCTCGCGGACGAGATCATTTCCCGGCCGCCGATCATGCTGGCGCATGGCGACCGCGACGATATCGTGCCGGCGGAAAGCCTAAATCAGGCAACGGAAGCGCTGCGGGGTGCCGGGCTCGATGTCGAAAGCCATGTGATCGAGGGGTTAGGTCACGGTATTGACGAAACCGGCATTCTGCATGCCGCGCAGTTCCTGCGCCGGAACATGGAGGAGGCGTTCGGCTGACCCGCTACTTTTTCCGCCATTTGTAGATGATATCCGGGTCGGAGCCGCACTCCAGAATGCGGAGCCGACCCAGGCGGACGTCGTATCCCTCGTCCGGAGGCAATACGGCTGGACCGAAGCCGAGAGGCAAACGGGCTGTTCCCGGCTTCAGGGTCAGACCGGCGGTGATAATCGCCTTATCCGGGCGTCGGAACGCATACGTGATGTACAACGGTTCTGGAAAAGTGTT
>CAYYSC010000084.1:0-9864 GCA_964474065.1 uncultured Rhodospirillales bacterium
ATCTGGTTGACGATATCCTGGGCAGGGGTGGTGTCGCCCCCTTCCCCGCCGCCGCCGACGCCGGGGTCGTTCACCAGCACCTTTGCGCCGTTCGCCGCCATCAGCTTGGCGACTTCCGCCCCTACGCCGCGGCCGGAGCCGGTGCAAATCGCGACGCGTCCATCGAGCATACCCATTGTCAGCGTTTCCTTCCTTTTTGGATGATCAATTGTTGATAGGAAGAAAGCTAGCGCTGTTCCCTAAAGGCTGTCCAGCGGCAGCACTTTCACCGGAACGCCAGCCGCGCTATTAACGGCCGATGGAATTCAGAGGGATTGTGTGGCCATGCCCGATACTGCCGCCCCGTACCTGCGCAATGACACCGGCATTGCCCGCGCGATTGAGCAGGCAAAGGGCCTGCTCGGCGAGCGGCTCTCCACCAGCCAGGCCGTCAGGGACCAGCATGCGCGCGGCGAGGACTATTTCACCCCTGCGCCGCCGGATGCGGTCGCCTTTGTTCAGAGCACTGAAGAGGTGGCGGCTATCGTCAAAATCTGCGCCGAGCACAAGGTTCCGGTGATCGCTTGGGGAACGGGCACCTCGCTGGAGGGACATGTGAGCGCGCTGCACGGCGGCATCACCATCGACCTTTCCGGCATGGACCAGATCCTGGAGGTCCACGGAGAGGACTTCGACTGCCGGGTGCAGGCAGGCGTGACGCGCAAGCAGCTGAACGAACATATCCGGGACACCGGCTTGATGTTCCCGGTGGATCCGGGAGCGAACGCCTCGCTCGGCGGCATGGCGGCGACAAGCGCCAGCGGCACCAACGCCGTGCGCTACGGCACGATCAAGGAGAACGTGCTCGGCCTGACCGTGGTCACGCCGGAGGGGAAGATCATCAAGACCGGCGGGCGCTCCCGCAAGACCAGCGCGGGCTACGATCTGACCCACCTTTATGTCGGCAGCGAGGGCACGCTCGGCATCATTACGGAGGTGCAGCTTCGCCTATACGGCATCCCGGAGGCGATGGCGGCGGCAGTCTGCCAGTTCGATGACCTGCAGAGCGCCGTCGATACCGTGGTCGGCGTGCTGCAGTATGGCATTCCGGTAGCCCGCATGGAGTTGCTGGACGATGTGCAGATACGCGCCTGCATCGCCTACTCCAAGCTGGACGAACTGGAGCCCAAGCAAACGCTGTTCTTCGAGTTTCACGGCTCGGATACGGGCGTGAAGGAGCAGGCGGAGACCGTGCAAGCGATCGCCGAGGAGTACGGCGGCAGCCGCTTCTCCTGGGCTACACGGGAGGAAGAACGGAACCGTCTCTGGGAAGCCCGGCATAACGTATTCTATGCCTGCCTGGCCATGGCGCCGGGCAAGCGCGGCTGGGCGACGGATGTGGTCGTGCCGATCAGCCGCCTGACCGAGTGTATCCTGGAAACCAAGGAAGACATTGAGGCCGGCGGTCTCGTCGCGCCGATTGCGGGCCATGTCGGCGACGGCAACTTCCATTGCTGCATCATGCTGGACCCCGACGACCCCGAGGACAAGCAGCGCGCCCACGACTTCAACAAGCGCCTTGTCGACCGCGCCCTCGCCATGGGCGGCACCTGCACCGGCGAACACGGCGTCGGCGTCGGCAAAATCGGTTCGCTGATGAAAGAAGCGGGCGAGGCCTATGAATACATGCGCCGGATCAAACAGGCGCTCGATCCGAACAACATCATGAATCCCGGCAAAGTCGTGGCATTGTAATTTGGAAGTGTCGCACTCGGCGAATTGCAAATCAATTGCAATTCGCCAGCGCGCAATAGCGCATTTCCAAATTTCCGGCGGGCTGGAATACTAGATCAAACGCCCGCTAGCGGTGAACAGCCGCATATCCGCCCGTCGCGACCGTGAAATAGCAACGAAGGAACGCCTCATGGCAGAGCTTCACCCCCTGACCGCCTCATCTCAGCCGGGTCCGGCAGCCGCCGAACATTTCGACATCCTGATCGTGGGCGCGGGAATTTCCGGCGTCGGCGCTGCCTACTACCTGCATCAGCACAATCCCGACAGCAGTTTCGTCATCCTGGAGGCTGAGGAGAGCTACGGCGGCACATGGTGGACCCACCGCTACCCTGGCATCCGGTCGGACAGCGATCTGCACACCTTCGGCTACAGCTTCAAGCCATGGGTGGGGCCGCCGATCGCAACGGCCGAGGAAATCCTGAAATACAGGGGCGAGGTGATCGAGGAAAACGATCTCGCCCGCCACATCCATTACCGCCACAAGATCCTGCGCGCCGACTGGTCGTATGACGCCAGCCGGTGGACCGTGACGGCAGAAAATCTGGAAACCGGCGAGACACGCCAGTTCAGCTGCAACTTCCTATACATGTGCCAGGGCTACTACCGCCAAAAGCAGGGTTACATGCCGGAATGGAAGGGAACCGCCGACTTCAAAGGCACGCTGGTGCACTCAGAAGAGTGGACTGACGATATCGAGTACTCCGGTAAGAATGTGGTGGTCATCGGTTCGGGCGCCAGCGCGGCGACAATCGTGCCGGCCATGGCGGGCGTGGCCGAGCATGTGACCATGTTGCAGCGCTCCCCTACCTATTTCCGCACCGGCCGCAACGCCATCGAGATCGCGGAAGAGCTGCGCACCCTTCAGGTGCCGGAGGAGTGGGTCCACGAGATCACGCGCCGCAAGATCCTCTATGATCAGGCCGCCTTCACCGAGACGTGCTACAATAAGCCCGATGTCGCCAAAAAGATGCTGTTGGACAGCGTCCGGGCGGAACTGGGGCCCGACTACGACATCGATACCCATTTCACGCCCAGCTATCGCCCCTGGCGCCAGCGGATCGCCTTCGTGCCGGATGCGGATCTGTTTAAGGGCATTGCCGAGGGCAAAGCCAGCGTCGTCACAGACGAAATCGACCGTTTCGTCGAGAATGGTATTCTGTTGAAGTCGGGCAAGACTCTAGAGGCCGATTTGATCGTCGCGTCCACCGGTTTCAACATGAACATCATGGGCGACATCGCTTTCACCATCGACGGCAAGCCGCTCGACTGGCACGACACGGTCACCTACCGCGGCACCATGTTCACTGGCGTCCCGAACCTGGCGTGGGTGTTCGGCTACTTTCGCGCCAGCTGGACCCTGCGAAGCGAACTGGTCGCCGCGTTTGTCTGCCGCCTGCTGAACCACATGCAGGCGACCGGCGCCAAGAGTGTTGAGGTCGCCCTGCGCGAGCAGGACAAGGACATGCCGATCCTGGACTGGATGGATGACTACGACTTCAACCCGCATTACCTGGAACGCGCCGTGCCGCTGCTACCCCGCCGCGGCGACAAGCGCGAGTGGCAGCACACTCAGGATTACTGGCGGGAGAAGGACGAGTTCCCCGCCATTGACCTGAACGGCGAGGAGTTCGTCTACCACCGTGCCAAGCGCACGGAAGTTGCAGCGGAGTAGCAGGGGATCGAAATCGGTTGGCCGCCGTTGCCGGCCAAGCCCTCCCTGCCGCTCGGTTTGCCGCGGCGGGCCGGGTTTGGCCCGCGCACGCCGGCAATGGAGTCGGCTCCACGGTTTTTCACCATAGAGATGGCTGGTGAGATTCCTGGCGGACTAAACCGGGCGTTGCCTTGGCGCAGCGCCAAGACGCCTTGATTCACCGATGAAACCATGTTGGTTACAGCCCCAGTGTATACGTACTTCGAGTCGGGAGAAGCGCCGTGAGCGCATCGGTTCCTATTGTCCGCACGGTCGCCGGTCTGCGGGCCCAGGTCGCGGCGTGGCGGGCGGACGGTGACACCGTCGGTTTGATCCCGACGATGGGTGCACTTCATGAGGGACACCTGAGCCTCGTGCGGGCAGCGCTGTCGGAATATTCCCGCGCGGTCGCGACGCTGTTCGTCAATCCGAAGCAGTTCAACGACCCGGCAGATTACGCCAACTATCCCCGAACGGAGGAAAGCGACGCCGCCAAACTCGCGGCGGTGGGCGCAGACCTCCTGTATTGCCCGAACCCGGAAGAGATGTATCCGGAGGGCTTCTCAACCAATGTCAGTGTTGTCGGCGTGAGCGAAGGCCTGTGCGGGAGCGCCCGCCCGGGACATTTCGATGGCGTGGCGACAGTCTGCACGAAACTCTTTCTCCAGTCGGGCGCGGACGGCGCGTTTTTCGGGGAAAAGGATTTCCAGCAACTAAAGGTCGTGGAACGGTTTGTCACCGACTTGGATATCCCCACGACAATCCATCCCTGCCCGACCGTGCGGAACCCCGATGGGCTCGCACTATCGTCCCGCAATCAGCATCTGGGGCCGCGCGAGCGCGCCGTTGCGCCTGCTTTGTACCGGATCCTGAGCGAAACCGCGCAAGCGCTCGCGGATGGAACGGACCGCCAAGTGGCAGTCGAAAGCGCAAAGCAGGCGATCCTGGCAGCCGGGTATGACCGGATTGATTATCTCGAAGCGCGGCGCGAGGCTGACCTGGCGCCTGAGTTCGCGCCCGGGGAACCGGCCCGGCTCTTCGCCGCCGCCTTTCTCGGCGGGACACGCCTGATCGATAACGTGGCGATCACGTAAGCGGCGTTGAAGGATTGGTTAATGTCGCGTTTTTTCTTGGCATAATTTCGACTGCTCTCGCGCATCCCCGCGGCCTGCCGGCCTGGCGATGCATTCGGCATTGGAGTAAAACCTGTACTGCGGGCACCCTATTCAATCCAAATCGGAACTATAGAGTGAAAATTGACAGCCCGCACCAAAGCTCAAATAAAAATTATTGAAAATACCTAAGAATGCGGCCCGGGAGAATACACGAGGGATTTTTCAGAATCAAGGTTGATTCAAAGGCTTTTATCGCGATGATTTCGTTGCGGACTATGCTGCGGCGAGGCATCGCCAGCGCTTTCATATGCGCAGACTAGCACCACCGTTGCCCTTATTTTACGCGGCTGTCCGGTGGCCAACCGGCCTGAGCTGATTTTCACGGAAACCTGGAGGACAGGTTGATGAACGACGTCGTCGAAAATGAAAAATATCGCAAAGAGTACACCTCGGACTTTGTTTCGCGCTGGGACGATCTCATTGGTTGGGATGGCCGCGAGGAAGGTGAGCGGCAGTTCTTCGAGCGCATTCTGAATATCCATGAAGTGAAGTCTGTAATCGATATCGCGGCCGGCACCGGCTATCATGCGATCAAACTGGCTGCGGCCGGCTTCGAGGTGACGGCCACGGACGGCTCCAAAACCATGATGGAGCAGACCCGCAGCAATGCGAAAACCATGGGCGTGAAGCTTGCTGACGCGCGGGTAGTGGACTGGCGCAGCCTGTCGGACGAATTCGGCGCCAACTGCTTTGATGCCATGGTGTGCCTGGGGAATTCTTTCTCGCATCTGTACGACCATGAAGCCCGGCGCGAAGCCATGATCGCCATGTTTTCGGTACTAAAGCCGGGAGGCATCCTGCTGATCGATCAGCGCAACTACGATTCAATCCTCGATCAAGGCTTCAGCAGCAAGCACAAGTACTACTACACCGGCGAAGAGACCGACGTCCGTCCTGTGCGGATTTCCCGTACGGAGGTGAAATTCGAATATAACTTCGGTGAAGCGGGCAAGCATTATCTTTCGCTTTATCCGCTGAAGCAAAACTACACCAACTTCCTTCTGGAAGACGCCGGCTTCATCGACATTACCCGTTACGGTGATTTCGAGCGTCCTTACGAGCACTACGACCCGGACTTCATCCAGCACGTGGCATTCAAGCCGAAGCGGCCGGTCCAGGGCGTGTTGCCCAACCCGAAGACCGCCGGCGTCAAGCACGTGGTCGAGCAGACCAAGCGCTATTACGACGGCGCGGCCGATACGATCTATCGGGAAATCTGGGGCGAGAACATCCATCTCGGCATGTTCGAGAAAGACGATGAGCCGCTGCCCACCGCCATGGAGCGCACCAACAAGCATGTGGCGGACATTGCCGGGCTGTCCCCCGACCAGACGGTGCTGGAAGTCGGCTGCGGCTATGGCGCAACCGCCCGGTTCCTGGCCAAGACCGTCGGATGTTCCGTTGTTGCCACCAACATTTCCGAACGTGAACTGGCGGAAGCCCGCCGCCTCACCAATGCGGCCGGGCTGGATGACAAAGTGTCATTCGAATACGGCGATTTCCATGCGCTGGACTTCCCGGATGGCAAGTTCGATGTCTATTGGTGCCAGGAATCCTTCCTGCACGCCGTCGATAAGACGCAAGTCTTGCAGGAGGCTTACCGGGTCCTCAAACCGGGCGGGCGTTTGGTATTGACCGAGTTGCTGGTACGTGAAGGCACCCCGGAAGAAGTCCGCGAGCGTGTATACGAGCGTGTCGGTGCGCCGGAGATGTGGGATGCCCCGGATTATCGCCAGGCGATGCAGGCGCTGGGCTTCCGCGTGGAGATTGAGGAGGACTGGTCACCCAACGTCGCCAAAACCTATGGCTGGGTCCGCGGCCAGCTGGAAGCGCGTCGCAAGGAGTTCGAGGACAAAATCGGGCGCGACCTGGTAGACCGCACCAGCCGCGCACTCCAGTTCTGGGTCGATACCGCCGAGGACGGCTGCATTGGCTGGCACTTCTTCGTCGCCGACAAGGTCGCTTGACCTGCGGAAAACTGTCCTGATCTGATCGCGGTATCAGGGCTCCGCCAGGACAAAGGGGCGCGCACCGCTGGATTGCGCGCCCCTTCTCCGCCGGGACCTACCCCACCACATGGCGTCGGCCTCTGTGGCCCTGGACGGGTATTGACGGGGCGCGCCCCGGTGGCCAAGCCGGCCGCTAGATCAGGTTGATCTCAACCCGCCGGTTGCGGGGCTCTGGCCGGTTGCCGGAGGCCGGGACCAAAGGTTCGGCTTCCCCCTGCACTCGCAGCTCAATCTGTTCCGGACTCACGCCCAACTCGATCAGCCTGTTCTTCACGGATTGCGCCCGCTGGCGCGCCAAGCGCTCGTTATAGGCTGCCGATCCCGCACTATCCGTATGACCTGTCAGGACGGCCTTGCTGTGTTGCCCGCGCCTGAGGCTCTCGGCGGCGGTCAGGACTGTCGCGTCCGCCTCGCCAGAAAGCGCCGTGTCGTTGACCTCGAAAAACACCAGATAGCTGGTCGGCATGGTCGCTATCGGCGATTCCGCAGCCTCCTTTGCCGCCCTGACTTCTTTTTCGACAACAGGGCCTGCAATCGGCCGCAGGCCAGTAGGCTCGTCCGTAGCGAGGCCCCGATCCGTCAAAGGATCAAATAACTTGAACCGCAGGCCGACGACGACGCTATGGTTAAAATTGTTAAAAGAAAGTGTCCGGTTAGCGGCGCGTCCATCGATCTCCGGTGTACCGAAAAAGCGGTAGTCGGCAAAAGCCGTCACCCAATCCGTCAGCTGATACCCGAGCCCCGCAATCGCCTGGTAGGCGAACTTGGTCCGATCCCCGAGATCGTCGGCGGTGGTGAATGCGGCCCCCACCCCTGCCCCGATCGTGGGGATCACCGGCCAGTCCCGATGAAAGTCATAGGCAATGTTCAGCATTATCGCTGGGTTCGTCCTGTCGAACTCCGTACCCGGAGTGATAGCTCCGCTCGCGTCCAGGGAATTCAGACCGTTCTGCCGGAGCGAGCCTTCCATCTCCACGCGCAACCCGTTCTGAAGGGCATAGCCAATACTGCCTATACCGGCGAAGCCTATATTGTAATCCGCGTGCGCGCTCGTGCCCGGACCGTCGACGTCGGTGCTGGACTGATGGGAGAGCCCAGCACCGAGCCCAATATAGACACCTGTCTGCGGTTCGGACGCGGTCGCCGAGGTCGATCCAGCCGCCAGTGACATCACGAAGGGCGCAATCCATGCGCCGGACAGCTTCGCACGAATTCCCATAAGCATTACCCCGGTTTGGATCGATTGACAGAGCCGCATCTCCACGTATCGCGCAAAAACCGCGCTATCTCAAGGTCGGCGTTAGGCAGCTGTTAGGGATAGCTGGATAAGTTTGCGTAAGATGACGCAGCATTGGAGGTAGTCATGGCGCGGCAGCGACGGGTAGACCCTTCAAGCGGTTTTACGCGTGAAAGCCTGGAAACCCTGCTGGACCTCGTCGAAATCCGGCTAGGCCATGTGGAAATTTATGACCGGGAGGATGCACGCGAATTGCGCATGTTGGAACAAACGCGCGACCAGCTGGTCAACTTGCTCGACCCGGAGCCCGCGCGCGAATTCCAGCAAAGAGTAGCCTCCGGCCCCCGGATGCGGGACACCTAGGACTTCTTAGCCGTCCAGCTTCGGCCGCAACAGCTCATTGACGGCAGCGGGGTTGGCCTTGCCCTGCGTGGCTTTCATCACCTGACCAACGAAGAAGCCAAACAGCTTTTCCTTGCCGCCCCTATATTCCCCCACCTTATCCTGATTCTTGGCGAGCACCTCGTCGATCACGGTCTCAATCGCGGAGGTGTCGGTGATCTGCTTCAGGCCCTTTTCCTCCACGATCTGGCCAGCATCCTTGCCGGTTTCGATCATTGCCTCGAACACATCCTTGGCGATCCGGCCGGAAATCGTGTTATCGGCAATCAGGTCGATCAGCCCGCCGAGCTTCTCCGCCCCAATCGGCGCGTTTGTAACGTCATACCCTTCACGGTTCAGGTAGGCGAAGTAGTCGCCCATCACCCAACTCGTGACCAGTTTCGGGTCCCGGCCCTGTACCAGCTTCTCATAGAAGGCCGCAGTCGCCTGATCGGCTGTCAGCACCCAGGCGTCGTAATCGGTGATCCCGTATTGTGCGGCAAAGCGGGCACGCTTGGCATCCGGCAGTTCCGGCATATCCGCCCGGACGTGCTCAATGAAGGCATCGTCGAACTGTAGCGGCAGCAGATCGGGGTCCGGAAAATAGCGGTAGTCGTGCGCCTCCTCCTTGGTGCGCATGGTCCGGGTCTCGCCCTTGCCAGGGTCAAACAGCCGGGTCTCCTGCTCGACCTCGCCGCCGCTTTCGATCAGACGGATCTGGCGCCGAGCCTCATATTCGATGGCCTGACGCACAAAGCGGATGGAGTTGACGTTTTTCACCTCGCAGCGGGTACCGAATGGCTCGCCTGGCTTGCGCACGCTTACGTTGATGTCACAGCGCATCGAGCCCTGGTCCATGTTGCCGTCGCAAGTACCAAGATAGCGCAGGATCTGGCGGAGTTTGGTCAAGAAAGCGGTCGCATCCTCGCCGGAACGCATGTCCGGCTCGGAGACGATCTCCATCAGGCCCGTGCCGGACCGGTTCAGATCGATGTAAGACTGAGTCGGATGCTGGTCGTGCATCGATTTGCCGGCGTCCTGCTCCACGTGCAGGCGGGTGATCCCGACCCGTTTCGGCTCGTCCCCCTCCGGCTCGATGTCGACATAGCCGCCCGTGATCAGCGGGAACTCGTACTGGCTGATCTGGTAGCCCTGCGGCAAGTCCGCGTAGAAGTAGTTCTTGCGGTCGAACCGGGAGTACTTGTTGACGTGCCCGTTGATGCCGAGCCCGGTCTTCACCGCCTGCTCGATGCAATGCTCGTTCAGCACCGGCAACATGCCCGGAAAGGCCGCATCGACTAGGCTGACATTGCTGTTCGGCTCCTCGCCGAACGAGGTGGCTGCGCCGGAGAACAATTTGGCGTTGGAGATGATCTGGGCGTGCACCTCCAAGCCGATTACCATCTCCCACTCGCCGGACTGGCTCTTCAACAGCTTGGCCATGGCTCAAGCGCTCCCTTTAGAAGCCGGCCGGCCGCGCCGTGAAGCCCGCGGCTTCCTCCAGCGCGGCGGCGGCCTGGAACAAGGTCACTTCATCGAACGGTTTGGCGATGAGGTGCAGCCCTAACGGCAGGCCCCCATCCGAGAGGCCGCCGGGCA
>CAYYSC010000085.1:0-9856 GCA_964474065.1 uncultured Rhodospirillales bacterium
CCCGCTTGTTACGGTTGAAGCTGACAAAAAAGCCGGAGGCAAAGCCCGGGAGACGGCGGGTCTTGTCGCCGTTCGGCGCTGGTTCCACCTTGACCACGTCGGCGCCCAGGTCCGCCAGGATCACGCCGGCAGTCGGCCCCATGATGGTGTGGCAGAATTCCAGAACACGAATACCGGCAAGCGGCAGGGCGTCGGGTCTGGTCATGGTCTGGGTCTCTCAAGATGAGGGGAAGGCAGAAAGGTACGGCCAGAACTCGGCCACTACCTGCTCATAAACGCCTCGTTTGAACGGCACAATCAGGTCGCAAAGTTGGTCAGCGGGCACCCATTTCCAGGCATCGAATTCCGGGTGCTTGGTGTCGATATCGATATCACTGTCACGGCCGGTAAACCGCAGCAGAAACCACCGCTGCTTCTGGCCCCGGTAGCGCCCACCCCAGGCCTTGCCGACCAAGTGGTTCGGCAGATCATAGCAATGCCAAGTCTGGCTTTCCGCTACGATCTCCGCCTTGTCCGTGCCGATTTCCTCATGCAATTCACGCAGCGCGGCAGCGCGCGCGGACTCGCCCTGGTCAATCCCGCCTTGCGGCATCTGCCAGCCGTTCACTGTATCGATCCGGCGACCAACCCATATCCGGCCGTCCGGATTCACTAGCATCAAGCCGACACAGGGACGGTAGGGCAGATCGCGTGCATGCATCGCCCTGCTGTCCTAACGCTGCTGCTGACCATAAAGAGCAATGCCCCGCAGCAGATCCAGCGCCCGTTGCAGCTGATAATCGACAGGGGTTGTCTCGCCGTCGGCTTGCTCCTGGTCCCGCTCAGGCTCGGCTTGCTGGTCGAGAGCGCCGCGCAAGTCCGCTTCGCGCCGGCGGGCCGACACGTCGATTTCCTCAATTCGAGCGGGCTTCACTTCGATGTCTGGCGAAATGCCCTTGGCCTGAATCGACCGGCCGGATGGCGTATAGTAGCGTGCCGTTGTCAGCCGGATCGCGCCGTGGCCGGGTACCGGCTGGATAGTCTGCACAGAGCCTTTGCCGAAGGACTGTGTTCCCAGAACGATTGCCCGGCGATGATCCTGCAACGCTCCCGCCACGATTTCGGAAGCGGAAGCCGAACCGCCGTTAATCAGGACCGCCATGGGCAGCCCTTCCGCCAAATCGCCCGGCGTCGCGTTGAAGCGCTGGGCATCTTCCTCGTCGCGCCCACGGGTCGACACCACCTCGCCCTGCTCCAGGAAGGCGTCGGAGACCGACACCGCCTCGTTCAACAAGCCGCCTGGATTGTTACGCAGGTCGAGTACGACGCCGGTCAGCTCCCCTTCCGTCGCATCCTCTTTCAGGTCCGCAATTGCCTTTTCGAGGTTTTCCGTCGTCTGCTGATTGAAACTCGTGATGCGAATATAGCCGATAGAGTCTTCCAGCCGCCAACGCACCGCGAGTATCTGAATGACATCCCGTGTGAGGGTTACGTCGAACGGCGCCTCTTCTCCACGCCGGATCGTCAGGGTAATGTCGGTATCGGGCTTGCCCCGCATTTTCTCAACAGCCTGGGCCAGGGTCAGACCTATGATGGGTTCCCCGTCCAGATGGCTGATGAGATCGCCAGGCTGCAGCCCCGCCCGTGCGGCCGGGGTGTCATCGATGGGGGATACCACCTTGACCAGGCCGTTCTCCATGGTGACCTCAATGCCCAAGCCGCCGAACTCGCCTTTGGTTTGAACTTGCATGTCCTGGAAGTTCTTGGGATTCAGGTAGCTCGAATGCGGATCGAGTGACGACAACATGCCGTTGATCGCTGCCTCGATCAGCTCTTCATCCGAGACCTCTTCGACATACTCCGCACGGACGCGTTCGAAAACGTCGCCGAACAGGTTAAGATAGCGATAGGTCTCAGACGACTTGTTCTGGGCGTTCGCCGTGACGCCGAAGCAGAACACAGCCGATATCAGCAGAGCCGCCTGGAAAGTGCGCAGCATCATAGTCTCCCGGTAATTCTCTTTGCCGGCCGCTTTGCGTCAACTGCGGCCGATCGTAAACCATGCTAGCGGATCAACGGGCTGACCGCCCTTGCGGATTTCAATATAGAGCGATCCATGCGCAGCCGTACGTCCCAGCGGCTCTCCCGCCAGCACCCACTGGCCCGCCATCGCTTGGCTGCGGCCTAGCCCGGTCAAGACCGAATGAAACCCGCCACCGTGTTCGATTAGTAATAATATGCCATAGTCCCGAAAGGGACCAGCATAGACGACGCGCCCGTCGGCAGGTGCAAGCACCGGAGTACCGGGCGAGCCGCCAACGGTAATACCCTCCGTAAAATTCGCCTCACCTTCGCCAAACCGATAGACAACGCGGCCGTTGAGCGGAGCGATCAGCCCCCCTTGCCGCTCACCAAAGCCAGCCAAGCGCAGGGGCGGCGCATCCGGCGCTGGTTGCGCTTGCAAACCTTGCCGCGCTGCGAGGCGGGACCGGCGCTTTTTCTCCGCTTCGATTGCCACTGCCCGGGCAACCCGCTCCGCTTCGATCCGTCCGAGAAACTCCCGCAGGCTGGCCGCGCTCCGCGCGAGCCGCTGGGCCAGCGCCGCAGTCCGGTCCGCTTCCTTGCTCCGGTCGGCCAGAAGCGCGTTCTTTTCTTCGACGATGTTGGCAAGCGCCCGATAGCGCCGCTCCAGGTCCGCCTTGGCGCTGGCCAATCTCTCTTTTTCCGCGGCGACCTTTGATTGCGCTTTTCGGATCGCAGCTATGTCTTGGCGCAAGAGTTCTGCCTCGTGCTGCAGCCGCGGGATCATCCCTCGAACCACAAGCGCGCTGCGCAAACGGTGATCGGTCTTGCCCGGCTGGATCAGCGCGGCCTCCGGAGGAAGGGCCGTCAGACGTACCAGGGCCGAGACGACCGCTCCGCTTTGCTCCCGCCGCTGATCGAATTCTGCCTGGCGCGCGTCCCGCCGCTCTTCAAGTTCCACAAGGCTGGCAGCGATGTCGGCGATCGTTTCCTCATGCTGTCGGAGGTCCGCAACCGCGCTTCGCAACGCGGAGCCGAGTACGGCAATTTCCGTTTGGGTTGCCGTCAATTCTGCCCGCGCAGCCTGGCGGTTGGCTTCCGCAGCTTCGCGCTGCCGTTCCATCTCCCGCAGTTCACCCTGGATCGCCTGATGCTCTGGATCAGGCCCGGCGCCCGTCAGAGCGATCAGGGCGACCATGCCGAACAGACCCCGTAAGGTACCGCCTTTCATGTGCTATTCCCGGTGATACGGGTGGCCAGAAATGATCTGCTGCGCGCGATAAATCTGCTCGACCAGCATGACGCGCGCCAGCATATGCGGCCATGTCTGGCGACCGAACCGGATGACCCGTGCTGCCCGACGCCGGACAATCTCGTCCAGGCCGTCCGCCCCGCCGATCGCGAAACCACACGCTGGCTGGCCTGAGTCGCGCCATGAAGAAAGCATCTCTGCGAAGGCATGGCTGGAGACGTCGTCACCTCGTTCGTCCAGAGCAACAATCGGACCGGATTCGGGCAAAGCTTGCAAAAGTAACACAGCTTCCGCGGCTTTAAGCCCACCCGGCGGTGTCCCACGGCGGCCCTGTACCTCTCGCAGATCAAAAGGCCAGACGATCCGGCCCCGGTAAGTGGCCAGCAGGTCGGCCATGGCGCCGCGGCGCATCCGGCCCACCGCGGCGATGACGATTCGCATTACCGACCCGCTTCTATTACGACGCCAACATTCCCGGCATGGCTTCCGGCGTGGAAAGGCCCCACATCGCCTCGACTTTATAGAACTCCCGGACTTCCGGTCGGAAGAGATGGACGATCACATCGCCTGCGTCGACAAGGATCCAATCCCCCTGCGCTTCCCCTTCGATCTTCAGGGTATTGGTCATGCCCTTTACCGCACGGCCAACATAATTGGCGAGGGCCTGGACCTGGCGCTGCGAGCGGCCACTCGCGACCACCATGTAATCTGCCAAGGGGCTTTTGTCCGCCAGATCGATGGTGACGATATCCTCAGCCTTGTGTTCTTCCAGCACCTCGACAATGCGGGCGAGCAACTGGTCCGCTGCTATTGAATTCTTGTCCCTCGGCTGATGGGGTTTTTGGGCGGGCTTGCTGCCCGCCGTGCGGTCGAAATTGGGTATTATTGCTCCGATCCTCCGAGCAGCTTTTCCGCCTGCCCATTCACGCGCAACTCAGTCGCGGAGACAGGATTCAGACGGATGGTGAGAAAAACCCATGCAGGCGGCGACAAGTCAGCAAGTTGCTTGCTGGCCTCAATCGGCACGCGGCGGCGATCATAGCGATAAGCGACTTTGCCTGTCATGGCCTTTAGAGAATAGGTTGGCCGGCCAAAGACCGCAATGGGAATGCTTTCGACAATATATTCCCAGCGATCCCAGCGAGGCAGTTGAATCATGTTGTCGGCGCCCATCAGCCAGACGAAATGCACACTCGGAAACCGCATTCGCAGCTTGGCAATCGTGTCGGCCGTGTAGCGCGTCTTCAGAACGACTTCGAGGTCACTGGGATGTATGCGAGGGTGTTGCGCCATTTTCTGAGCGGAACGGAACCGCGCCTCAAACGGCGCCATACCATCCGAGGACTTCAACGGGTTCTGAGGGGATACCAGCCACCAGACCGCATCGAGGTTCAGCCTTTTCAGCGCCTCTTTCGAAATGTGCAAATGGCCGTCGTGCGCAGGATTGAAAGAGCCGCCCAGCAGCCCGATGCGGCCATGCGTCCGTCCGAGCCCATGCAGGGCGGGCGCCAGGTGATTGCTACCGCTCATCCCACCATCGCTTCAGGCCCGGGTCTGCCCCTCGCCGCGAACGACGTATTTGTAGCTGGTGAGCTGATCGGCGCCGACCGGCCCGCGGGCGTGGAAACGGTCGGTGGAGATGCCGATTTCCGCACCGAAGCCGAATTCGCCGCCGTCCGCGAACTGGGTGGAGGCGTTATGGAGGACGATCGCACTATCCACCTCCCGCAGAAACCGCTGCGCCACGGCTTGGTCGCCGGTGATGATCGAATCCGTGTGGTGGGAACCGTACTCGTCGATGTGGGCCATTGCACCTTCAACGCCATCGACGATGCGGACAGCGATGATCGCATCCAGATACTCGGTCCGCCAGTCGCTCTCCAACGCTGGCGTCACCCGGGTATTGGCAGCCTGAGCCGCCTCATCGCCCCGGACAGCGCATCCTGCCTCCAGAAGAGCCTCGATCAGAGGCGTCAAGTGCGTCTCCGCTACCTTACGGTCGACCAGCAAAGTCTCCGCGGCGCCGCAAATGCCCGTCCGTCGCATCTTGGCGTTGACCGTGATAGCGCACGCCATCTCCAGATCTGCCGCCCCGTCGACGTAGATATGGCAGAGGCCCTCCAGGTGGCCGATAACCGGCATGCGCGCCTCGTTGAACACGCGCTCCGTCAAACCCTTGCCGCCCCTCGGCACGATCAAATCAATGGACCCACGGCCGCGCAGCAGCGCGCCGACAGCAGCCCGGTCTTTGGTCGGAATACGCTGGACTGCGTCGGCCGGCAGGCCGGCTGCTGCCAGCCCTTCCCGCAGGCACTCGACCAGCAGGCTGGATGACTCGAAGCTGTCCGAGCCGCCACGCAAGACCGCTGCGTTGCCAGCCTTCACGCAAAGGCCGCCCGCATCCGCCGTGACGTTCGGCCGAGATTCGTAGATGACGCCAATCACCCCAAGCGGCACCCGTACCCGGCTAATGCGCAGGCCATTCGGCCGCGTCCATTCCTGGTCAGCCTGCCCGATGGGATCGGGCCGCTCAGCCACCGCTTCCAGGCCCTTGGCAATCCCTTCGACCCGTTCCGGCGTGAGCCGCAGCCGGTCCAGAAAGGCGGCGGTGATCCCGTTCGTCTCGGCAAGCGCGCAGTCTCTCGCGTTCGCATCCAGCAGGCCGTTGGCGCGGGCGCGCAAGTTTGCCGCTGCCTCGCGCAGGGCGGCCGTTTTGGCTTCGGACGTCGCGTTACCCAGCGCCACCGTGGCAGCCCGGGCGCGGGCGCCGATCTCGGCGACCATCGCGTCCGCTTCTGCGTCCGATAGGGGGTTGTTCGTGCTCATCGCCCGTCCTGTACCGTTTCCCGCCTTGCGGTCTCCGCCATTTTTTGAGGCGGCACCACCGTCACCACCAAATCATCCCGATGGATCATGGCACCACGGCCACGATAACCAAGCAAGGCTTCAAGTTCATCGGTTTTATGCCCGCGGATGAGGTGCGCATCGGCACTGTCATAGGCGACAAGGCCACGGGCAACCTCCCTCCCTTCGATATCGGCCACGATCACGGCATCGCCGCGCTCAAAAACTCCTTCCACCGCGCGCACGCCCGCCGGCAGGAGCGAGCGACCCCGGGTTAATGCCACGGCCGCGCCAGCGTCCACGAGGAGCCGGCCGCGCGGGGCGAGACTGCCAGCGATCCAATTCTTGTAGGCGGTACGGGGAGATGTCTCCGCTTCAAACCACGTATACCGCCCCTCACCTTCCTGCAGCGTGCGCAAGGCATGCAAGGCATGGCCGTTCCCAATCAGCATGTCGCATCCGGCACCGAGTGCGATTTTCGCCGCTGCCAGCTTGGTGACCATGCCGCCTGACCCGTCCAGACCCGGCGCCCCCGCCATTCCCTCGATTCGGGCGTCGATTTGCCGGATGTGCGGCAAGAACTCCGCGGACGGATCGTGACGCGGGTCGGCGGTATACAGACCGTCAATGTCCGACAACAGCACCAGCAAGTCGGCGCCGATCATGGCCACGACCCGCGCGGCGAGTCGGTCGTTGTCGCCAAAACGGATTTCCTCGGTGGCGATGGTGTCGTTCTCGTTGATGATCGGCACAGCGCCATGCTTGAGCAGAGCCCCAAAGGTGTTGCGCGCGTTGAGATACCGACGCCGGACTTCGCTATCCGAAAGCGTCAGCAATACTTGGGCTACGGGTATCCCGTGGGCGGCGAGCGCGGTTTCGTAAGCATGAGCTAGGCGAATTTGACCGGCAGCGGCAGCGGCTTGGCTTTCCTCCAGCCGCAACGCGCCGCGCGGCAGGCCTAGCACGCGCCGGCCAAGCGCAATCGCGCCCGACGATACGATCACCGTCCCGACGCCGCCCTTGCGCAATACCGCAATATCTTCGGCCAGCGCATCCAGCCAGGCTTGCCGCGGGGTTCCTGCCTTCTGATCCACCAGCAGGGCCGAACCGATCTTGATGACGACCCGATTGGCGCGGGCGAAAGCCGGGATCATGGCGTGAAAGCTTCCGACTCAACCTCGCGTACCCGGCGCTCGCCTACCTCTTGCATCAGATAGCCGCAAAGCTCCGCCACACCCGCGCCAGTCGCCCCGGAGATGCGCCAGATATCGCCAGGGGAACATCCCGCGGCTTCAGCCAGATAATCCAATTGAAGCTGAAGCTCTTCGGGATCCATGGCGTCGATCTTGTTCAGGACCAGCAGTTCCTGCTTCGTCTCCAACCCTGCGTCGTAGGCTTCCAGTTCTTCGCGCACCGTCCGGTAGGCGCCGGCTACATCCTGGCTGACAGAGCCGTCCACCAAATGCACGAGAACCTCACAGCGCTCGAGATGGCCCAGGAAACGGGTCCCCAGGCCAGCCCCTTCGCTCGCCCCCTCGATCAGGCCCGGGATATCGGCCAGAACCAGGGTGTCATCTCCCCGGCGAACGACGCCCAAGTGCGGATGCAAAGTGGTGAAAGGGTACGCCGCCACCTTGGGCCGGGCCCGGCTCGCAGCGGCGAGCAGGGTGGATTTGCCCGCATTTGGCAGACCGATCAGTCCGACATCGGCGATCAGCTTCAACCGCAGCCAGATCCACATTTCCTCGCCCGGCCAGCCAGGATCGGCCCGGCGCGGCGCTTGGTTGGTGGCGGACTTGTAGTGCGCGTTGCCGAAGCCACCGTCGCCGCCGCGCAACAACACCATGCGCTGCCCCGGCTCGGTCAGGTCCGCCAACACCACTTCCATATCTTCACTCAGGATCTGGGTGCCCGGGGGCACTTTGAGCACGGCATCCTCGCCGCGGGCGCCGCTGCGCTGCCGGCCCATGCCGTGCATGCCCCGGCCGGCTTTGAAATGCTGGCGGTAACGGTAATCGATTAGCGTATTGAGATTTTGGACGCACTCGACCACGACGTCGCCGCCGCGGCCGCCATCGCCCCCATCGGGCCCGCCGTATTCAATGAACTTCTCGCGGCGGAAGCTCACGCAACCGGGCCCGCCATCGCCGCTCTTCACGAAGATTTTCGCTTCGTCGAGGAAGCGCATGACGGGTATCCTCTAAAAGGCGCAGCTTCAAAAGCTATCTCGCGCCCAATTCTGTATCAGCGAGTGCGCCTAGTCGTCACCGTCGACCGCAACTCTGTCCGCCAAGGACTCGCGGGGCATGACCGCCACGAAGGCGCGACCCCCGCGCTTGCGTTCGAATTTCACATGACCGTCGTTCAGCGCGAACAACGTGTGATCCTTGCCCATGCCAACATTGGCGCCCGGATGAAACTTGGTGCCGCGCTGACGCACGAGAATATTCCCGGCGGTTACCGATTCCCCGCCAAACTTCTTGACGCCGAGACGCCTGCCTTCGCTGTCCCGGCCGTTGCGGGACGAGCCGCCTGCCTTCTTGTGAGCCATATCTCTTTCTCCAGTTCTGCCCGCCCAGCCTTAAGCTTGGATCGCGGTAATCTTCAGCACCGAATGCAGTTGACGGTGACCGTTCTTCACACGCGAGCGCTGGCGCCGGCGCTTCTTGAAGATAATGACTTTGTCACCGCGCCCCTGTTCCACAATGGTCGCGCGCACACTGGCGCCGTCGACCACGGGCGTGCCAACCCGCGGGGTGTCGCCGCCGATCATCAACACCTGGTCGATCGTGACTTCGCTGCCTTCGTCGCCCGGCAGGCGCTCGACCGTAATCAAATCGTCTTTGGCGACGCGGTATTGTTTACCGCCCGTCCGAATGACTGCGTACATGATATCTTTATCCGCTGTGCGCTGGTGATCGAGGCTTTCGCCTCTCCGCCGCGTACTTGTCTCAGGGGTTGCAAACCTGTGGCGCTGCAAAAGCGAAGCCGGGACATTAAGGAAATCCGCGAAACTGTCAAGCCCTGCGTCACGACCAGCCTCAGGACACGAGGGGTTGCGGCGCGCCCAACCTTTGCTTAATTTCGCTTCCCGATCGCAAGGTGGCGTTAAACACGGGTTGCGCGGTCGGCTGGAGAGGTGCCGGAGTGGTTGAACGGGGCGGTCTCGAAAACCGTTAAGGGCGCAAGTCCTTCGAGGGTTCGAATCCCTCCCTCTCCGCCACTACCATGTTACTACCTATGCCAATGTAGATATTTTCCTGCTGCGCCGGTTTTCTGCGGCTTTTCCGTGGATTGTGTCCGGTAAATCCGTCGCCTTCCGGCAAAGGCGGTTTACTGACCCTGCCGAGACGGCAGTTGTGAAACGGCACCCAATCTTGACCCTGTCATTTTGATGCCCAACCAACTGAATTTATTAATAATTTTCGAATTCGGTGGAATCGTGATCAACGCCGATAATGATCTCGATTGTGTCGATGATTAGCGCAATGATTTCAGCATCTTACGCTCTGCTCCGAAGGGGTCAAATTTCAAGACCGATCCACACCGCGTTCCAACATGCTTGTTGGGGCGGAAAGAGCGAAAAGCAGTTATTCCCTACCAAAAAAGGGAAAATCCGCTTAGCGGACAAATTTTCACCTTATGCACGAGTATATGCCTGCAGAGTATCCTTGTTTTTTTGTCGAGAAATAAACATTAATTTAATATGTCCCAATAAAATTAAATAAATTTAATAAATTTAAGATTAGCATAAATTCA
>CAYYSC010000086.1:0-7815 GCA_964474065.1 uncultured Rhodospirillales bacterium
CGCACCGGTGCGGACCTCCATTCGCGACGAAATCTGGGTGAAGCTATGGGGGAATCTCTGCTTCAACCCGATCAGCGCGCTAACGCACGCGACGCTGGAGGAAATCGGCACCGACCCCGCGGTCCGCGAAGTAGTGGTCAAGCTGATGCAGGAAGGCCAGGCGGTCGGCGAAGCGCTGGGCGCGAAATTCCGGGTGCCGCTGGAGCGTCGTCTGCAGGGCGCGGTTGAGATCGGCGCGCACAAGACCAGCATGCTGCAGGATCTGGAACGCGGCCGCCCGATGGAGATCGACGCGCTGGTGACAGCCGTGGCGGAACTCGGCGACATTGTCGGCGTGGATACCCCCTTCTTGGATACCGTGCTTTCCTTGGTTCAGTTGCGGGCGAAAACTGCCGGGCTGTATCCGACGCGCTGAAAGCCGCTATCCTGCCTTGCGTCGAATGCTAGAGATGGAGAAACGGCGAATGCCCCAGGGCTGGCGCGCGCGAGCGCAGGTCACCTTCGAGTGCGAAAAGCAGCCGGCGATTGGCTCCCGCGGCATGGTCACCGCCAATCACCCGCTCGGCGCGATGGCCGGGGCGGAGATGCTAGCGGCCGGCGGCAATGCCGTGGATGCCGCGGTGGCCACTCTGTTTGCGCTTTCCGTGGTCGAACCGATGATGGTCGGCATCTCCGGCGGCGGCATCTTCCATATCCGCACGCCGGACGGCGAACACGTCATCATCGACAATCTGAGCAAGACGCCGTTCGCCGCCGCACGGGATCTCTACGAGCCGGTGGCGGATACGCCGGACCGGCGGTTGGAGACGGTCGGCCGCAAGAACACGGTCGGGCCGCTCGCCATGGCGACGCCGCTGGCACTCGCCGGCTGGGCGCTGGCGGTCGAGCGCTATGGCCGCTTCTCGCTCGCCGACGTGCTGCAGCCGGCAATCCGGCATGCAGCACACGGGTTTCTAGCGACACCCTACCTTTCCGAGTGCGTAGACGAGGTGAAGGAAGATCTCGCGACCTGCCCACACATGGCCGCGCTCTATTTGCCGGAGGGCGCCCCGCTGAAACCGGGACACCGGCTAGTCCAGCCGGAGTACGCCGAAACACTTAGGACCATCGCCAAGGAAGGCATTGGCGCCTTTTACCGGGGGCCGGTTGGCGCATCGCTCATCGACCACATGACGAAGGTCGGCGGCCTGATTTCCTGGGCCGATCTGGATGCCTGCGAACCGATCCTCCGCGAGCCGATCCGCGGCCAGTACCGGGGCTTCGAAGTGATCGGCCCGCCGCCGCCCGCCTCCAGCGGCGTACACATCAACCAGATCCTGAAAATCCTGGAAGGATTCGACCTTGCCGAAATGGGTTTCGGCTCGCTGGAGGCGACCCACCTGCTGGTGGAGGCGCTGAAGATCGCCTTTGCGGACCGTGTTGCTTCCACCGCCGATCCGGCATTCGTTACGGTGCCGGTTGAGCATTTGCTCGACCCGGCCTATGCGGCGCAGCGGCGGGTGCAAATCCGCATGGACGGAACGCAGGAATATGGTCCCGGCGTCGCCGCGCACGAGTCCAACCACACCACCCACCTGACCGTCGCGGACGCGGAGGGCTGGGTCGTGGCGACGACGCAGACCATCAACAACCTGTTCGGCGCGCGCTTCATCGTGCCGGGCACGGGTATCGTCGCCAACAACTACATGAACCTTTTCGACCCGCACCCAGGCCGGGCCAATTCCATCCAGCCGGGCAAGCGCGTCACCACCAGCATGAGCCCGATGATGGCGTGCGAGAACGGCGCTGTGCGCTATGCTCTTGGCCTGCCGGGCGGCTTGCGCATCTTTCCGTCCGCGATGCAGGCCTTGGTCAATTTGTTGGAGCACGGGATGAGCCTTCAGGAAGCGGTCGAGGCGCCACGTGTTTGGACCCAGGGCGAATCCGTGGAGGTCGAGCACGGCTACGGCGGCGCCGTGAAAGACGGGCTTAAGTCCCTCGGCCATCCCGTCTTGCCCTGCCCCCATATCGGCGGCGGCATGAACGGGATTGCCATTGCGCCGGACGGCCGGATGACGGGTGCCGCCTGCTGGCGCGCAGACGGCGCGGCCATCGGCATCGGCGGCGGCCTCGCCCGCGAAGGCGCCCGCTTCTGGCCGGACCGCCCGCGGCTCTAGGCTGGTTTTTTTATCCGGCGGCAACGGTAGCGGTGCCGTCGGAATCCCAGTCCACCGGGATCAGGTTGCATCGCCGGCTCGCCAAGTGGGCAAAGCGGATCAGCAGCGCCTTGCGACGCGCTGCGGAAAGCCTCTCCGCCGGCGCTGCCCGCAGCAACGCGCCGCCATAGGTGTCTACCACGAACAGGCCGCACTCGTCGGGCAGGATCTCGCGCGGAAACTGCGGCGGCACGGCAAAATAGAAGCGATCGCAGAACTCGCCATATTCCCACCACTTACCGTCGCTGCGAAAATCCGCGACGGAGGACTTGACCTCCACGACGCTGATCTCCCCCTTGGCGTCGATGGCCATGGCATCGACCCGGCGGCCGGTCGCCAGCGTCACCTCACTCAAGGCAGCGTAGCCGAGGTCGGTCAAGGCGCGGATCAGGCCACGGGTCAGAAGCTGCCCTGGGCGCGGTGCGGCATCGCTGATAAGGGTCATGACTACGATGTTCACGAAATGTTTTAAACGGAACCTTGGCGTCGGCTCACTCCTATGTCAATCTCCAACCCGTGTTTCTTGGAGTTTGTACGCAATGATCGAGCAGGAAATTACCGGCCCGGTCGCTTGGCGCGCGGCAGATCTGCCGCTGGAGCCAGGCGTGATCCGAATCGCGGATGAAGCGCTGGCGGAAATCGAGACGCTGGCCGAGGAGTTGGCCGCAAACCCCCTGCCCCTCGAAGCGCTGCGGCCTGCGGATTTCGAAATGCCCGCCTGCCGCGGCCTGATGGCCCAGGTCAAGGATCAGGTCGAGCAGGGCATCGGCTTCGCCATTGTCGACCGACTGCCGCTGGAGCGCCTGGGCGAACAAGTCCACGCGGTCTACTGGCTGCTCGCCAGCATGATGCAGCGGCCCGTCGCCCAGAAATGGGACGGCACCATGATCTACGACGTGGCCGACACCGGGCGCCCACCCGGCAACGGCGTCCGCCCGGACAAGACCAACGCGGAGCAGAACTTCCACACCGACAACTCCTACAATCTCTGCCCGCCGAACATTGTTGGTCTGCTCTGCATCCGTCCGGCCATGGAAGGCGGGGTCAGTCACATTGTCAGTTTTGCGAGTGCGCATAACCGGCTGCGGGAGAGTGCGCCAGACCTGCTTGCCCGCCTTTACGAGCCCTTCGCCTTCGACCGCCAGCGGGAGCATGCGGCGGGGGACGTGAAATATCTGTGGCACCCCTGTTTCGAGGAAGAGCACGGCCAGTTGCTCGGCCGGCTTTCGCGCTTTCAGGTAAAGAACGGCTATCCTCTCGCCGGGACCGAGATTGACGCGCGTGGGGCGGAGGCACTGGAAGCGCTTGAGGAAGCCATGAACGGTCCCGGCTTGCCGCTTTCCTTCCACTTCCAGCCCGGGCAGATCCAGTTCGTCAACAACCGCCTGCTTGGTCACCGGCGTACCGGGTTTACCGACTGGCCAGAGCCGGAGCGCAAGCGCCTGCTCGTGCGGCTCTGGCTGCGGGACTGGGGTCGGCCATTCTATAACGGATAAGTCCTGGGATAGGCATGGTCCGTCTGGCGCTCTACCAACCCGACATTCCGCAAAACACCGGGGCGATCATCCGGCTGGCCGCCTGCATGGGCGTCGCTCTGGATGTGATTGGCCCGACGGGCTTCGTCTGGGAGGAGAAGCGCATGCGCCGCGCCGGCATGGACTACCGGGAACTGGCTGCCGTCTCCCGCCACGCCTCCTGGCAGGCGTTCCGAGAGGCCCGCGCGGGCAGCCGCCTGCTGCTGTTGACGACGCAAGGCGCAGAGCCCTATCACACCTTCGCGTACTGCCGCGGCGATGTGCTTCTGCTCGGGCGGGAGTCGGCGGGCGTGCCGCTTGATGTGCATCAAATCGCCGACGCCCGGCTTCGCATACCGATGATGCCGGAGGCGCGATCCTTGAACGTCGCGCTCTCCGCCGCCATCGTTCTGGGCGAGGCGCTGCGCCAGACCCAATCGTTTCCGACCATTCCGCCCAACCTGGACAGTTAAGGCCCCTCTATGACTTTGACCGAACGCCAAACCCGCGCGGCCGAATGGTTCCAGACCCTGCAGGGCCGGATCATCGCCGCATTCGAACAGTTGGAGGACGAACTGGCCAGTGGGCCGCACGCGGACCTGCCGGCCGGCCGCTTCGATCGCAAGACCTGGACCCGCTTTGCCGTCACGGACGACCCGGGCTCGGGCGAAGGCGGTGGCGGCACCATGGCGGTCATGCGTGGCCGGGTGTTCGAAAAGGTGGGCGTCAACTTCTCCGCCGTGAACGGCCAGTTTTCGGAGAAGTTCGCCGGCGAGATCCCTGGCGCGGCGGAAAACCCGGAGTTTTGGGCCTCCGGCATCTCCCTGGTGGCACACATGCGCTCGCCACTGGTCCCGGCCGTGCACATGAACACCCGGCATATCGTGACGCAGAAAACCTGGTTCGGCGGCGGCGCCGACCTGACGCCGATCTACCCGATAGAGCAGGATACGCAGGACTTTCATGCCGCCCTGAAGGCCGCGTGCGACCGGTTCGACCCGGAATACTATCCGAAGTACAAAGAATGGTGCGACGAGTACTTCTTCCTGCCGCACCGAAACGAATCACGCGGCGTCGGCGGCATTTTCTATGACTACCTGGACTCGGGCGACTGGGAACAGGACTTCGCGTTTACCCAGGCTGTCGGCGAAACCTTCGAGGCGATCTATCCCGCCATTGTGCGCCGCCACATGCACGAGTCTTGGACGGACGACCAGCGCAAGCACCAGCTCATCCGCCGCGGCCGCTATGTGGAGTTCAACCTGCTCTACGACCGCGGCACCCAGTTCGGCCTGAAAACCGGCGGCAACACGGAGGCGATCCTGATGTCCATGCCGCCGGTGGTGGAGTGGCCGTAACGGCGGCTATCGCGTCTTTTTCATTTCCACGCCGGCCATGCGCTCCATCAGCCGGAAGATGCGGGTGAAATCCTGATCCAACCCTTCGTCCTGCACCATTTGGCGGAACAGGGTGCGGACCAGATTGCCCATGTACCCGGGAACGCCGTAGTGCTCGGCTTCCTGGCGCCACAGGTCCAGGTCCTTCAGGATGATGTGATTGCCGCCGCCGTAGTCGAAACTGCGGGTCAGCACGGCCTTCGGGATCTTGTCCTGCGAGGCGCTGTTCCGGCCGGACGAGGCGTTGACCACTTCCACCATCTGTTCCGGATCGAGGCCCGCCTTCGCACCGAGGGTGAACGCCTCCGAGGCGGCAACGAGGTTGCAGAAGCTCATGATGTTGTTGACGAGCTTCATCGTCTGCGCCGCGCCGACCTGCTCCCCCAGATAGGTTAGCTTGGCGCTCATCGCCTCCAGCCCCGGCTTGGCCGCCTCGAACGCCGCCCCGTCGCCAGAGCACATGATGGAGAGCGTCGCCGCCTCCGCCCCCGGCGGGCCGCCGGAGATCGGGGCATCGAGATAGGCAATGCCCTTCTCCCCCAACCGCGCAGCCGCCGCCTGGGAGAATTTGGAGCCGGTGGTGCCGAGGTTGACGAAGTGCCGGATGGCGCTGCCGTTCACCGCTTCCGCCACCACGTCCTCGGCCGTGGCAACGGACGGCATGCAGGCCAGCACCGTTGCGGCGCGGTCGGCGACCGCCTTGACGCTGTACGCCACCTCCGCCCCGCGCTGGGCAAGGATGTCAGTCGCGGTCGGGCTCAGGTCCCGCACCACCAGCGCCTGACCGCTGCCGATCAGGTTCACCGCCATCGGCCGCCCCATCGCGCCGAGGCCGATGAAGCCAAGCGGCTCTTCCGCCATTTCCGCCTCCAGCTTCAACTGCCGTTCTTCACCAAGCCCTTCAGCATCTCGTCCAGATACTCGTCGGCGAGGGCGTGGAGTTCCTCGTTCGTGCGGTCCTGGATGGGATGGGGGACGAACACATAGGCCGGGTCGGTGCCGAGAGCGCGCGCCTGCGCCTCCATCGCCTGCACGAACTCAGTCGTGGCGATGCCGACCGCCGGGATGCCGCGCGATTCGAGGTCTGCCATGTCATGCGTACAGCACGACGTGCAGGAGCCTCAATCGCTCAGCGCTTCGATGACGACGTCGACCTCGGTCGCGATCTGCTGATAGAGCGGCGTTGGCGCGGGCCGCGTATTGGTCGGCTTGGCGTAGCGCTTCACTTCCAGCCCGCGCTCGGTCAGGCGCTGCTCCACCCGGTCGAGGAACACGTCGCCCCTCGCCTTCGCGATGTCGAGCAGCCCCACCTTAAGCCCCTCCAGGCTCTCGGGCCGGGCCAGCCGCGGGCGCGCCGCGACAGACCGTTCGGCCGTGGGGTCCAAAATGGTGGTCACAGTTTCACCTCCTTTGTAACGGGTGAGGAACCTTTCTCGCCGCTGGCGGACCAGCCGCCGATGATGCCACTGAACATGCCGGCGCCGCCACCGGCGCGCACGATCATCAGCCCGCCATCGCGGAACTTGCGCGCCATCGTACCAGGAGCGAAGGCGCTTGTCCCTTCTGCAATGCCGCCCACACCGGGCATCAACTGCTCGGCCGGCACCTGCGTTCGGGCATAAAGCTCTTCATAGAGCTTGGCCTTGCTCCACCCGGCTTCGCGGAAGGTGCGCTCATGCTCCGGCGAGATGACGACCAGCGCGTCCGCCCCGGGATAAAGCTTCACATGCTGCAGCGCCTTCAGGCTCTCGGCGAAGGACTGGGCCAGGCTTTCCGGCGTGCGACTCTTCTGATCGACGATCCCTTGCAGGCCATAGCCAGCGAACACCGTGACGGCGCTCTTGCCCTCCGGCACACCCCGCTCCGTGGCGAGCGGCTCCCAGCAACTCCCCTCCTCGTCCTCCGCAATGCAATAGGTGAACTTGCCGGGATTGCCGAGGGTCGCGCGGTCTACTTCCTGCGGCCGGCCGCCGCCGACGTTCCGGATAACGAGTTGCAACGCCCGGCCGATGGTCGCGTTGGCGCGAAAGCCCTGGCCAAGGGCGTTACCCTTGCTGTTCATGCCGATAGCCCGCCGGATTGGGCCGTTCACGACCACCACGGGGCCGACATACATGGTGGTCGCGAGCACTCCATGCATCGCGAACGGCTCCTCCAGCACCGCCTCCACGGCGGACAGCACGACGGGGAGGTATTCGGGCTTGCAGCCGGCCATGACCGCGTTGATCGCGACCTTCTCCACCGTGCATTCGGCGAGGTCCGAGGGCACTCGGCCGATCACTTCCTGCGGGTCGCGCGCGGTGCCGGAGAGCATCCGCAACACCCGCGCCTCGGTCGGCGGCACCAGCGGCAGACCGTCCGACCAGCCGCGGTCGAAGAGCGCCTCGATCTCGTCCTCCGCGCTGCCGAGCCCGATCTTGCGGGACTTCAGGCCGGTCTCGCCGTGGCGGACCTTCAATTCCTCCAAGATCCCGGGCTCGACATTCTTGGCGCCGCAGCCGGGCCGCATCTCTGGCAATCCCTCGCCCAGGCCGGAAACGCCGGTGAGCTTCTCCCACTCCGCCTTGTCCCAGCCATAGGTGCGGGCGACTTCCTCGCCATTTTCGCGTTTCAGCAGGGTCGGTACCACTTCGATCTTCAGGCCGTGGCTGATATCCAGCGCGCCGTCGTAGTCGTGCGGCACATTCTCCGGAAAAGCCGGATCGTCCT
>CAYYSC010000086.1:7825-9753 GCA_964474065.1 uncultured Rhodospirillales bacterium
TCGTTTCGCCGCTGCCGGTCATCAGGATGGGACAGCCGGTCACGGCATGGACCGACAGGGCCGCACCGCCCCGCGCATCCCCGTCGAGCTTGGTCAAAATCATGCCCGTCAATCCGACCGCCTCGCGAAGCGCCGCCAGTACAGGCACGGTCAGCTCGCAGGTCGGGCAGTCGCGTTTAACGATTGCAATCCACCCGGTGTTGGGAAGGGACATGATCGTTTTCCTTTGGCCGATAGCAGTGGCTAGATCCCTAAGCCGCGATTCACGCCGCCATCGGCGACGATTGTCTGGCCGGTAATATACCCGGCAGCGTCCGAAAGCAGAAAGGCCACCGTTGCGGCCATCTCCTCCGGGCTGCCATAGCGGCCTTGCGGCACCATTTCTTTCCATCCCGCCGGGAATTCTGCCGCCGCGTTCCCGATCATGCCCGGCGCGATGCAATTGATGCGCACCCCGTCGCCGGCGTAGCGGTCCGATAACAGCTTCACGAAGCCTTGCAGCGCCAGCCGGTTCGGCCCCAGCGGATAGGGAAGCCGCGGCTGTGATGCTTCGATGCCTGACATGGCGACGATCGAGCCGTTGCCCTGCTCCAGCATGGCAGGCAGCGATGCCTTGATTAGGCGCATTGGCCCGAGCACATTCATGGAATAGTTGTCGTGCCAAGCCTCGAATGGAATATTGAACAGGTCCCGCTTATAACTCGCGTCAAAGGCGAAACTGTCACCCGTTACCGGCGGACCGGGAGGGATGTCGTAGTCGGCGATGATGTCTCGCTGTCGGCCGCCGCTGAACACCGCCGCGTCCAGGCGGCCAAAGCGATCCAGCGCCATAGCTACCAGCCGGTCGATATCCGCGTCCACCATCACCGAGCCGGCAATGCCGACCGCATCCAATTCTGCCGCCAAGTCGACCGCGCCACTTCGTGAAAGAAGCACGAGCCGGTAGCCATCCGCGGCCAGTTTGCGGGATATCGCTGAGGCGATACCGCCGGTCGCGGCCGTCACAACGGCAACAGGTTGTGTGCTCATCGCCATTTCACTCCCGCTGCAATGCACTCGCCGTAGCTGAGTTGGGAATATGGACGGCAGCGTCAGAATAGTCGTGCGCCAGCACTTCCGGGAAGGTGGGATTATTTGGGGTATAGAATGTCAAGGGCCGGCGCTCTGCCAGGGCGACCAGTTCAGGTATGGTCAGTTCGCAGGTCGGGAAGTCGCGCTTGGCGGCGGCGATCAGGCCGTCTGCCGGGATGCCGAGGCTCCGATCCATCGATATTCCGCTCCCATCTGTTATTACCTCAAGCTCGGGGACACCAAACCGTGACACTTCAGGCCGTGCCCCGACTTTTCGCCACCATGATCGTACTGAAGAACGGATAGTGCGCCATCCGTCAACGGCAGGGCAACTTCCCTATAGGCAACAAAAGCCCTGCGCGATGCCTCCGGTCCCACATTGCGGAACCGGCTCCGGCGAACGATCTCCGGGGAGACATGCGTTATATTCAATGAGGTCGGCCAGATGGCGAACTCGGATCAACAATCCATCGGTGAATTACCCGATCTGGGGCCGGACGCTTACGCCGAATGGCGCTCCTCGGACATCGGCGCGATCACGGAACACCTGGAACGCCGCCTGATCCTCGATTTGCTTGGAGACGTTCGGGGCCGGCGGGTTCTCGATGTCGGATGCGGCGACGGCGAGCTGGCCGTAGAACTAGCCAAGCGGGGCGCGCATGTCGCCGGGATCGACGCGGCTCCCTCCATGATCGATGCTGCCCAGCAACGGGCAGCTTCGGCGGAGGCCGATGTCGATTTTCGGATCGCCCCCGCGCAAGAGATTCCCTTCCCGAGGGAACAATTCGACATCGTGGTGCTCCATTTCCCAAGCTCTCCGATGACAAGGTGCCCGCCGGGCTGAAGGACGCGGGCCA
>CAYYSC010000087.1:0-4974 GCA_964474065.1 uncultured Rhodospirillales bacterium
TGTCGTCAGCGGGCGCGACCTGCACGACATCCGCGAGCGGGTCGATCTCGACGGGCTGTTCTACGCCGGCAGCCACGGGTTCGATATTGCCGGCCCTGACATGCGGCAGACCCTGCAGAAGGGGCGCGAGTTCTTGCCGGAACTGGATGCGGCGGAACAGGAAGTGCGAAAAGCGGTTGGGAACATCCAGGGGGCGGCCGTCGAGCGCAAGCGGTTCTCCATCGCCACCCACTACCGGCAGGTACAGGCGGCCGACATTTCGGCGGTGGAGGAGGCTGTCGACGCCGCTATTGCGGCCCATTCCGGCCTCCGCAAGTCTCTCGGCAAAAAGGTCTTTCAGATCCAGCCGAAAACAGACTGGGACAAAGGAAGAGCAGTCGATTGGCTTCTCGAACAACTGGGCCTGGACGAGCCGGACGTTCTCCCGATTTACGTCGGCGACGATATTACGGACGAGGATGCCTTCCGCGCCCTTCTAGATAATGGAGGGCTCGGCGTTGTCGTGCGCGAAGGGTCGGAAACGCGGACTACAGTGGCCAGCTACGCCGTCGAGAGCATTGATGATGTCCGCCGATTTCTTGATAGTCTCCGTGATATGCAGAGAAACGAGAAAACCGCGGCCGGAGACGCGGAACGGTGCATGAAGCGAGTTGCACCGGAAGGCTGGTCGCTCATCTACGACGGCTACGAACCCGCCCAAGAGGGGTTGCGGGAAACGCTGTGCGCCCTCGGCAACGGTTTTTTCTGCACCCGCGGCGCGGCGCCCGATGCAATGGCAGGCGACGTGCATTATCCCGGCACCTATCTGGCGGGCGGCTATAACCGCCTGATAACGAAGATCGCCGGCCGGGAGGTCGAGAATGAAGACCTGGTCAACATCCCCAACTGGCTGCCGTTGACAATCCGGATCGATGACGGCGAAGCGATCCGTCCGGATGAGGTGGAGTATCTCGATTACCGCCAGGAACTGGCGCTGGACGAGGGCATGCTCTTGCGTTTCTGCCGGTTCCGGGACCGGCACGGCCGCACCACCCGGTGGGAAGAGCGCCGTTTCGTCAGCATGGCCGATCAGCATCTCGCTGCTCTCTCTGTCACGGTCACGGCCGAGGACTGGGAGGGCAATCTGACGGTCCGCTCGGAACTCGACGGTACGGTCGTGAACGACGGCGTGGCGCGCTACCGCGACTTGGCCGGCAACCATTTGGAGACCATCGACAGGGGGGACTCGGGAGCAGACAGCATCTGGTTGCTCAGCCGCACGACCCAGTCGAATTTGGTCGTCGCGGAAGCGGCGAGGATTCACTTTTTCCGAGGCGACGAAGAAATCCGTCCAATCCGGAATGTCGAAACGCTGCCGGACCTCGTCGCTCAGGAAGCAATCCTTAGGCTGAAGGCCGGCGAAGCCCTCTCCGTCCACAAGACAGTCGCTCTGTTCACTTCCCGCGATCAGGCCATTTCCGAGCCGAGCTTGGCGGCCAGGGAGAAGGTTGCCAAGGCGGCACCGTTCGACGAAGCGTTCCGCGCCCACCGGCTGATCTGGAAGCAACTGTGGGAGCGGTTCGATATCAGATTGGAGGAAGGCCACGGCGAGGCGGAAGCCATTCTGAAGCTGCGCCTTCATGTGTTTCATTTGCTGCAGACGGTTTCTCGCCACGCCAGGGATCTCGACATCGGCATCCCGCCCCGCGGCTGGCATGGCGAAGCCTATCGCGGCCACATCATGTGGGATGAATTGTTCATCCTGCCGCTTCTGAACCTGCGCGACCCGACACTAACGCGCTCCCTGTTGCGATACCGCTACCGGCGTTTGCCGGCAGCGCGGCGGTTGGCTCGGGATGCTGGCTTTCGCGGCGCCATGTATCCCTGGCAGAGCGGCAGCGACGGGCGGGAAGAAAGCCAAGTGGTGCATCTGAACCCGGAATCGGGCCGCTGGATTCCGGATAACAGTCATCGGCAGCGGCATATCAACTCCGCCGTTGCCTACAATGTCTGGCAATACTACCAAGTAACCGATGACCGCGATTTTCTCTATGAGTTTGGGGCCGAGATCCTGGCGGAAATCGCCCGATTCTGGGCGAGCATTGCTGAATATTCACCGGATCGCGACCGGTTCGAAATTCACGGTGTGATGGGTCCGGATGAATTTCATACCGCCTACCCGGATGCCGACCCTTCGAGGGAAGGCGGTCTCAACAATAATGCCTACACGAACGTGACGGCGGCCTGGACTCTAACCCGGGCGCGGGACGCGCTAGAGCTTCTGAACGCGGATCAGGCAAAGCGGCTGCGCGAACGCCTCAATCTCAGCGATGCGGAAATCAAGGCGTGGGAAGAGATCAGCCGCAAAATGTTCGTCCCTTTCCATGGAGACGGCATCATCAGCCAGTTCGAAGGTTATGAAGGCCTGGAAGAATTCGATTGGGACGGATACCGGGAGCGGTACGGCGACATACAGCGCCTGGACCGCATCCTGGAAGCAGAGGGCGACACGCCCAACCGCTACAAGGCTTCCAAGCAGGCCGACGTCCTCATGCTCTTCTACCTGTTTTCTTCGGAAGAACTGTCGCAAGTTTTCGAGCAGCTGGGCTATTCATTCGATCCGGGCTGCATCCCCCGGAATACTGAGTATTATCTCCAACGAACTTCTCACGGCTCGACGCTCAGTTGGATTGTGCATTCCTGGGTGTTGTCGCGCGGCGACCGCAGTGGCTCCTGGGAGCTCTTTCTGGGCGCGCTGGAGAGCGATATCGGCGACATCCAGGGCGGCACCACGCCGGAGGGCATCCATCTGGGGGCGATGGCCGGCACGGTGGACTTGGTGCAGCGTTGCTATACCGGTCTCGAAACGCGGGGCGGGATCCTGCACATCAACCCCTCACTGCCGGACCGGCTGCATTGCCTGAAAGCCCGGGTGTACTACCGGAAGCACCTGTTGGATCTGGATATCACGCACGAACGCCTTCGCATTACCAGCCCGCACTGTGCGGCGGCGCCGGTGACCGTGGCCTATCGCGGCCGATTCCGCGAAATTTGCCCCGGCGCTGTCTTTGAGTTCCGTCTAATCAAACCTAACGAGCGCGACCGCGGCGATGCCGGCCTGAATTCTCTCAAGGCAGAGGAGTGACAACTGTGAGCGAAGACTCGACCCTGGTTCGTTCGCTATCGGATCTGGGCCGCAACGATGTCGGCGTGGTCGGCGGCAAGAATGCGTCCCTGGGAGAAATGCTCAGCCGGCTGAGTGAGCATGGCATTACGGTGCCGCAAGGCTTCGCGACCACCGCCGCTGCCTACTGGGCGTTCATTGAGGCCAACGACCTCGGCGACAGGATTGCAGAGCAGGTTGGGAAGCTTAAGAGCGACCGGAGCAATCTCCACGCCGTCGGTACGGCGATCCGCGATCTGATCATCGGCGGGGAATTCTCGCCCGCCCTTTCGCAGGCGATCATGCGGTTTTACCGCGATCTTGGCGAGGCTTTTGGCGAAACGGATGCTGCGGTTGCGGTTCGCAGCTCGGCCACGGCCGAAGACTTGCCGGAGGCGAGTTTTGCGGGCCAATTGGAAACATTCCTGAATGTGCGGGGCGAGGAAGCCTTGCTGGACGCCTGCAAGCGCTGCTTTGCCTCGCTGTTTACCGACCGTGCCATTGCCTACCGGGAAGATCACGGTTTCGACCATCTCGAAATCGCGCTTTCTGTGGGCGTGCAGCGGATGGTTCGGGCCGATCAGGCAGGCTCCGGCGTTATGTTCTCAATTGACACCGAAACCGGTTTCCCCCGGACCGTGCTGATCAATGCGAACTGGGGCCTGGGTGAGACGGTGGTGCAGGGCATTGTCGATCCGGACGAATACCACGTGTTCAAGCCCTTGCTCGGGACCGACGATTTCAAGCCGATCATCGAGAAGCGCTCCGGCGGCAAGGCCAAGAAAATGGTCTACGCGGAGAAGGGCTCTTCCAAGCTGGTCGACGCTACGAAAGACGAGCGCGCCGCCTTTGTTCTCTCGGATGACGAGGTCATCACGCTGGCGCGGTGGTCCGTTGCTATCGAGGAGCACTATGGCCAGCCTATGGACATGGAATGGGCGAAGGATGGCAAGAACGGCGAATTGTTCATCGTCCAGGCTCGGCCGGAAACAGTCCAGTCGCGCAAGGGCTCCGAAACGCTGAAGAGCTACAGCGTGCGGAATCCGGGCAAGCGGCTCCTTACGGGAACGGCCATCGGTGATGCGGTCGCCGTCGGCAAGGCGCATCTGTTGAGCAATCCTGAGGAAGGCGAGGATTTTCCGGCAGGCGGCATCTTGGTAGCGGAGCAGACGGACCCGGATTGGGTGCCGCTGATGCAGCGGGCCGCCGCCATTGTGACGGACCACGGTGGACGCACGTCCCATGCCGCCATCGTCAGCCGGGAATTGGGCCTGCCCGCGGTCATCGGGGCCGGTGAAGCCACCACTGGCCTCAAGGACGGACAGACCGTGACGGTTTCCTGCGCGGAAGGGGACGAAGGTTTTGTCTACGAAGGGGCCGCGGATGTGGACGTGGAGGAAATGGACCTACGGCACATTCCCGAGACACAGACCGAGATTATGCTGAACCTCGCCAATCCGGCTGCGGCCTTCCGCTGGTGGCGGCTGCCTGCGGATGGCGTCGGTCTGGCCCGGATGGAATTCGTCATCGGTAATGCGATCAAGGTGCACCCGATGGCGCTGGCGCACTTCGATCAGGTCGAGGACAAACAGGCGCGCAAGCGGATTGAGGAACTGACCCGCGGTTATCCGGACAAGCCCGAATACTTCATCGACAAGCTGGCGCGGGGTCTGGCCCGGATTGCAGCAGCCTACCACCCGCAGCCGGTTATTGTGCGTCTCTCCGACTTCAAGACGAACGAGTATGCCGAATTGATCGGCGGGCGGGCGTTCGAGCCGAAGGAATCCAATCCGATGCTCGGCTGGCGTGGCGCGAGCCGCTACTACGACGAA
>CAYYSC010000087.1:4984-9732 GCA_964474065.1 uncultured Rhodospirillales bacterium
GCTTTGCTCTTGAATGCCGGGCCATCAAGCGGGCGCGCGAGGAGATCGGCCTCACCAATATCGTGGTCATGGTTCCGTTCTGCCGGACAGTGGAAGAGGCGGACCTGGTTTTGCAGACCATGGCCGACAACGGCCTGCTACGCGGGCAGGCCGGCCTGCAGATCTACGTGATGGCCGAAATTCCCGCCAATGTCATTCTGGCGGAACAGTTTGCCGACCGGTTCGACGGGTTCTCGATCGGATCGAACGACCTCACCCAGTTGGTGCTGGGCGTGGACCGGGATTCGGAAAAACTGAAGCGGCTCTATGACGAGCGCAATCCGGCCGTGAACCGCATGGTCTCGCATCTCATCACGGAGGCACATGCCAAACGCACCAAGGTCGGGTTTTGCGGCCAGGCGCCAAGTGACCATCCAAATTATGCGGGTTTCCTGGTCGAATGCGGCATCGACTCCATCTCGATTACCCCCGACAGCTTCCTCTCGGTCAAGCGGCACGTTGCTGCGGCGGAAGCGGAACGGCTGACCGGCAAGCAGTAGGACTGCGGACACGCCTTGCCGTGCACGGGGCCAAGAGCGGGCGGCAGTTATTTCTCTCGCTCCAACGGTTGACAGGCCGGACAGTAATAGGCGGTGCGGCCGGAAGCCTTGATCGCCTGGACCTCGCCGTCGCAAACCGGGCACTTGTCGCCCTCCTCGCGGTGGGGAAGCAGGTAATCGTCCGGCAACCGTTCGAACAATTCCTCCGAGCCGGCACCGCTGTCGATGGAAACCCGGAGCACCTCCCGCATGGCCCGATAAAGCTTCGCGATCACATTTCTGTCGAGGGAATTGACCGGCGTCTTCGGATGAAGATGAGCCTTGAACAGGATTTCGTCGGAATAGACATTGCCTAGCCCTGCGATCAGACTCTGATCCATCAGCGCGGATTTCACCTGTCCCCGACGTCCGGCCAGGAGCTTTTGGAATGCCTCCTCATCCAGATCGTTGGCAAATGCGTCTGGCCCCAACTCCTGCTCCGCGACGAACTGGGCCAAGTCCTCGACAATCGCGGCTTGCCCGAACAGCCGCTGGTTCACGTAGGCAAGATGATAACCATTGGCGAAGTCCAGGCGCAGGCGGTCATGTTCCGGATCGTCCTTCAAGTCTTTGAAGTAGGCAAGCCGCCCGGTCATGCCAAAATGCAGCATGAGCCGGGGGCCGTCATCGATAGCCGCGAACAGGTGCTTGCCATGGCGGTGCGTGCCGGTGAGTTCATGGCCGGTCAGCGCTTGAGAGAGTGTCTCGCCAGAGCAGCCATGCAGGATTTTCGCATTGAGAACGGCGACATTCTCGATGCGTTGGTGCAACCCTGTTGCGTCGAGGTAGCGTTTGAAGTTCTCGACGTCCGGTAGTTCCGGCATGACAGCACCTCTTCATTGGCGGCGGTGCCCTGCTTTCAGCGCAGGACAATGCTCATACCATCGTGCGCGATTTGGGCGTCGACGCCGCGTTCCCGTCCCAATTCTTCAACCTCCGGCCCCACCTCCCGTTCGTCGCCCTTTACGATCTCGCTGCCGCAATGGGTGAAGAGGGCCCGCTCGATACCGGCCTCCTGGCACCAGCCAAGTTCCGCGCGAATGGTGGTGTGCCCGAACAAATGGTCATCACGTCGCCGGACGAGGGATCGCGTCACGGTAGCGCCGTCGCCGATAAAGAGATCCACACCCTCGAGCGCTGCATCCCGGTCCTCGATATCCACGACATCGGGCACGTAGAAAACGGTTCGGCGGCCAGCCGAAATTCGGTAGCCGACCGCGGGCGCCCGGATGGAGTGCAGCACCGGGAAGGCCTCGAACGTGAAGCCGTCATCCAGCTTGACGGCGGCTCGAGGCTTGATCTCGATGCGTTGGTCGATCGGATAGTCGTCAATGGCTTCCCAGGTCGCCGAGGTGGCGTAGACCGGGCAATCGACCCCGTCCGCTAGACCCCAGGCATGGTCCGGGTGCGCATGGGTGAGGAAGATTTCGTCAGGGGCCAGATCACGCACTTTCCCGTGCCAATCGGCACCGCAATCGATCATGACCCGCCGGTGGTAGTAGCTCACCAATAGCGCGCTGTGCCGTTTGTGCCGCCGGCTGGTGGCGTCGATATTGGCTTTCGTGCCGAGAAAGGTGAGCTTCATGAGGAGATCCGCCTGTTGCCTCTGGCCCGCCGACAGTCAGCTTCTCGCCAGGAGCTTCGAAAGCGCGCTCCAACTGCGGGTGTTGAGAACATCGTCGGGTTCGAGCCAGCCGCGGCGGGCCTGATCGACGCCGTACCGAAGGTTCGACAGTCCGCTAGTCGAGTGGGCATCGGTCGAGATCGCGATTTTCACCCCCATGTCCTTGGCCATCCTGCAATGCACGTCGTCCAGATCCAGCCTGGCCGGGGTGGAATTGATTTCCAGATAGCAGCCGCGCTCCTTGGCGGCCTCCAGGATTTTCTCCAAATCGATAGGGTAGGGCTTGCGTTTTCCGATTAGGCGGCCGGTAGGATGCGCCAGGATATGAAAATACCGGCTTTCCATCGCCCGGAGCACCCTTTCGGTTTGCTTGCTCTCGGAAAGATTGAACCCGGAATGGATGGAGCAGACGACCAAATCGAGGTCTTCCAGCACTTCGTCCGGATGATCGAGGCGACCGTCATCCAGGATATCCACTTCGCTCGCCTTGAGGATTTGGATGCCATCAACCTCCTCGTTGAGCCTGTCGATTTCTTCCATCTGCTTGCGGAGCCTTCTCTCGTCGAGCCCGCCCGCGATGCGTGCGTTCTTAGAATGGTCCGTAACGGCAAGGTAATCGTGTCCCAGCTCTTTCGCTGCCAGGGCCATTTCTTTCAATGTGGACTTCCCGTCAGATTCGTTAGTGTGGGCGTGCAAATCGCCCCGCAGATCGGCAAGCTGGATTAGGGTCGGGAGTTCTCCACTTTCCGCGGCTTCGATCTCGCCACGGCTCTCGCGCAATTCGGGCAGGATGTAGGGCAGGCCGACGGTGTCGTACACCTCTTCCTCGGTTCGGCCGGCAATCCGTTCCTCACCCTTAAAGACGCCGTATTCGTTGATTTTGAGACCGCGCTCCACGCCTCTGCGGCGGACCTGGATGTTGTGAGGCTTGGATCCGGTGAAATAATGCAGCGCCGCGCCGTAGCTGACTTCCGGGACTACCCGCAGGTCCACTTGGAGCTCTGAGCGCAGAACGACCGTGGATCGGGTCGTTCCTTTCGAAATAATTTGGTCTATTTCCTCGTAGCCGACGAAATGCTCAACCACTTCTTTTCCATTGGTGGCCGTAACCAGGATGTCTATATCACCCACCGTTTCCTTACGGCGCCGGTAGCTGCCCGCGATGATCGCCTTCTTGACGTTGTTGTGCTTCCTGATATGGGCGAGGAACGGTTCGGCGAAGTCTTCGGCCGTTGAAATCCGGAACCGCCGTTCGACGTCCCGCGCCTGGGCCAGTTCGTGCAGAATTGCTTGCTCGGATTTTTCGCCAAAGCCGGACACCCCAGCGATTTTGCCGGCCTCCGCCGCTTCCTTGAGGTCGTCCAGCGACCGCACGTCCAGCGCTTCGAGCAAGGCTTTGGCGCGTTTGGGACCGATCCCCGGTACGGTGGTCAACTGGGTTAGGGTCTCCGGCACTTTCTGGATGGTTTCTTCAAGAAGGCCAAGCTTTCCTGTCTCGACGATCTCGGCGATCTTGTCGGCCAAGTCCTCCCCGACTCCGGGCAGTTCGGAGAGGTCCTCTCCCGTGGCGACCATTTCAGCCGCGTTCCGGGGCAAGTCCCGAATGGTGTGGGCGGCGTTTCGGTAGGCCCGGACCCGGAACGTGTTGGCCCCCAGGATTTCCAGCAGATCCGCCAAGTGCTCAAAGGTTTCAGCGATTTCGCTGTTATGGACTGGCACCGGTCAACTCAACATGCTCTTGAATTTGGCTTCGTCGAGAACTTCGACCCCTTCCTCTTTCGCTTCGTCGAGTTTGGAGCCCGGATCCTCGCCGACAACGAGGTAGTCCACCTTGCCGCTGATGCTGGAGACGACCCGACCGCCTCGGCGTTCGATCTCCTCGCGGGCTTCATCGCGGGTGTAGGCATTGAGCGAGCCGCTCAGGACGAAAGTCGTTGCCTCGAGCGAAGAGCCTTTCCGGCGGAGCGTCTGTGGTTCCACGCCGGCATCCAGAAGCCGGTCGAGCACCTCTTGGTTTCTCGGCTCCTCGAAAAACACGCGGACACCCTTCGCCGTCTCCGCCCCAATACCGGAGACGTTCCGTAGGTCCTCTTCGGAAGCCTGACGCAGTGCATCCAGAGTTCCGAACGCTTCGGCCAGCCGGCGGGCCGTGTCGCCGCCGACATGACGAATACCGAGACCAAAGAGCAGACGGTCGATAGGGACCTCCTTCGTTTCCTGGATCGCTTGGTGCAGCATCTTTGCCGAATGTTCAGCAAATCCGTCGAGCTTTTCGAAATCTTCCGGCGACAGGTCGTATAAATCGGCAATATCTTCCACCAGGTCCCGGTCGACGAGTTGCTGAACCGTTTTGACACCAAGCCCGTCGATATCGAGAGCCTCCCGGCTGGCATAGTGAACAAGGCGGCCGGTGAGCTGGGCTGGGCAGGCGATGCCGCCAGGGCAGACGGTCATCGGCCCTTCGCGCTCCACTTCCGCACCGCAGGCGGGACAGCGGGAGGGCATCTGGAACGGCTCGGCCCGTTCTTTTCCGGGCGTTGGCACTC
>CAYYSC010000088.1:0-9662 GCA_964474065.1 uncultured Rhodospirillales bacterium
GATAATCGTCTTCGTCACCGCATTCGCTTCGCGATGCGGGGATCGAGAGAGTCCCGCAGGCCGTCGCCCAGCACGTTAACCGCCAGCACCGTCACTGCCAGGAAGGCGCCGGGGAAGAAGATGATCCAGGGCGCAATCTGGAAGTAGGTCCGGCCCTCCGCCATGATATTGCCCCAACTCGGGATTTCCGGCGGCGTACCGGCGCCGAGGAAGGACAGGATCGCCTCAAACACCACGGCGCTGGCAAACACATAGGTTGCCTGCACGATCAGCGGCGCGATCGCGTTGGGCAGCAGGTGCTTGGCCATGATCCGGGGCAGGCTGACGCCGGAAACGACGGCGGCTTCGATGTAGGGTTGCTCCCGGATGGTCAGAACGACCGAGCGCACCAGCCTTACCACGCGCGGGATTTCCGGGATGGTGATGGCGATGATGACATTCACCATACTCGCGCCCGCCAGCGCCACCAGCGCAATGGCGACGAGGATGCCGGGAATGGCCATCAAGCCGTCCATGATGCGCATGACGATCGCATCAAGCCAGCGGATGTAGCCCGCCAGCAAACCGATCACCAAGCCCAGGCTGGTGGCAATCGCGGCAACGGCAAGGCCGACCACCAGGGAAATCTGGCCCCCGTGAATGACGCGCGCGAACAGATCACGACCGAGAAAGTCCGTTCCGAACGGCCCGACCTCGCCGAGCGGGCTTTCGAAGCCGGGCGGCTTCAGCCGCACGATCGGGTTGATGCGCAGCGGGTCGGGCGTGATCCAGTAGGCGAAAATGGCGAGCAGGCTCATCGCGACCAGGATGACGAAGCCGACAACCGCGGTCGGGTGTTTCCGGATCAGCCGCCCGGTGCGTTTGGCCAGCGACGGGCGCGGAGGCAAGGCCGCGGCAACGGCCGGGTGGCCTGCGGGGCTTTGGGGAACGGCCGTCATCAGTAGCGGATCCTCGGATCAAGGAAAGTGTAGGACAGGTCGATCAACAGGTTCACCAGAACGTAGATGCCGCTGAAGATGAGAATGACGCCCTGGATAATTGGATAATCCCGGCGCAGCACGGCGTCGATGGTAAGGCGGCCGAGGCCCGGAATGTTAAAGACGCTCTCCGTCACCACCACGCCGCCGATCAGCAGCGCGACGCCGACGCCGATGATCGTGACGATGGGAACGGAGGCGTTCTTCAACGCATGCCGCATCAGCAGGCTTTTGTTGCTGGCCCCTTTTGCGCGGGCGGTGCGGATATAGTCCTCCGTGAGCACCTCCATTACGCTCGCCCTGGTCATGCGGGCAATGAGGGCGACGTAGACCATGCCCAGCGCCAGCGTCGGCAGGGCGATGGAGGAGAGGAACGGGCCGATGCCATCGCTGAGGGATTTATAACCCTGCACCGGAAACCAGCCGAGATTGATGGAAAATGCCCACATCAGGATATAGCCGATAACGAAAACAGGCACGGAAAAGCCGAGCACCGCGAAGATCATGACGCTTCGGTCGATCCAGGTGTGTGCCTTCCAGGCGGCGAGCACGCCGAGCGGGACGGCGACGATCACCGCGAAGATCGTCGTGCAGAGCGCCAGCGCCAGGGTCGGCTCCAGCCGCTGCCCGATCAGCTTCGAGACCGGCAGATTGGAGAAGATGGAAATGCCAAGGTCGCCAGTCAGGATGCGGCCGACCCAGCTGAAAAACTGGACATATAGCGGTTCATTCAGGCCAAGGCGTTCGCGGATCCGCTCGATATCCTCCGGCCGGGCATAATCGCCGGCGATGACCGCGGCAGGGTCGCCGGGCGTCAGGTAAAGCAGCAAGAAAACGAATACTGCAACCACGGCCATGACGGGGATGGTCGCGAGCAGACGACGAATAATATAGGCGTACATGCGAAATCAGTTTCTGCTAGCGGGCGCCTGATAAGTTCTCAATGAAGCGACGATCCTTGGAAGCCCGCAGGTCTATCCGAGGTCTCCTTCCGAGCCAGGCTCTTCGGGAGACCCCGGAGCGCCGCTGTGCAGCGTGCGGGGATCGGTGCGCGTGCGCAGCGCTATCCTGGCAGCTGGATGTTCCAGAAGAACGGTACCGGCGAAACCAGCACGCCTTCCAGGCCCTTGCGCCAAGTCACCGGCTGGAACCACTGGCCGTAGTTGACGTACGGGATGGTTTCGAAGGCCCGCTTCTGAATCTCGACCGCGATCGCTTTCTGCTTTTCCGGATCGGTCGCGCGAGCGAAGGCGTCCCGCAACTCTTCCATTTTCGGATCGTCCGGCCAGCCGAACCAGGCGCGTTCCTTGCCGCCGCCCGAGATGCCGCTGTTGGAAATGGGGGACTGGGCGTCAGCACCCGTCGAATAGGTATGGAAAATGTTCCAGCCGCCTTCCTCAACCGGCTTCATCTCGGCTCGGCGGGAGGTGAGGGTGGACCAGTCCATGGCCTGCACTTCCACGTCGAAGCCCATGTCCCGTAGTACCTGGGCGGTGACCAGCGACGCGCTGTTGAGCACCGGAATATCGGTCGGCTGCATCAGCACGACCTTGTGGCCCATGGCGCCAGCCTCTTCGAGCATGGCCCTGGCCTTTTCCATGTTGCCTTCCAGGTAGCCTTCGCCGCCGGCTTCCGAGCCATAGGGGGTGTCGCAGATCAGATAGGCCTTGCAGGTCTTGTAGAGTTCGGGATCGCCGACAATGGCCTGCAGGTAGATTTCCTGGTTGACCGCGGTCGCCAGGGCCTGCCGGACTTTGGGGTCGTCAAAGGGTGGGTGCAGGTGGTTCGGCCGCATCCAGCCCTGTGTGCCGAGCGGGTCGATCACTTCGATCTCGACGCTGTCATTGGTCCGCAGGATCGGGATCATGTCGACCGCCGGGGTTTCCCAATAATCGACCTCGCCATTGACCAATGCGTTCATGGCGGTCGCGGGATCAGGAATGTAGATCCATTCCACCCGGTCCACATGCACCACCTTGCCGCCTGCAGCACTCGAAGCGGGTTCTTCGCGGGGAACGTAGTCCTCGTTCTTCACGTAGACGACCTTGGAGCCGGGCACCCATTCGTCCGCCACGAACTTGAACGGGCCCGAACCAACGATTTCCGGGACCTGGGAGAACGGGTCGGTCTCGGCATGCTCCTTTTTCATGATAAACGGCACGTTCGAGCTGATCTTGCCGAGGGAGTCGAGCACCAAGCCATACGGCTCCTTCAGGATCAGCTTGAACGTCTTGTCGTCAACCGCCTCCATCCTGTCCGTGAAGTCCATGAGCTTTTGGCCCATGCTGTCGCGCTTGCCCCAGCGCTCGATCGAGGCGACCGCATCCTCCGCTTTCACGGGATCGCCGTCGTGGAATGACAAACCATCGCGCAGCGTGAAGGTGTAGGTCAGCCCGTCGTCGCTGACGGAATAGTCGCCCACCATCTGCGGCTGAACTTCCAGGTTTTCGTCCATCGCAAACAGGGTGTCGTAAACCATGTAGCCGTGATTGCGGGTGATGTAGGCCGTGGTCCAGATCGGATCCACGTTCCTCAAGTCGGCGTGCGGCACGACTCTAAGCACTTTCTCTGCGCTAGCCGCGCTAAGCATGGCCGCGGCGACGGCGGCGAGGCCGACCCCTTTGGCCAAGGTCGATAGCAGGCGCATCTCAGACCCTCCGTTAAGCGTGTGTTAATCACACTGATTGGCAAAGCAAACCGTGTGCCAAAGTTAGCACGCGCTTGCATCCGGCCGCTTCTTCGATCGGGATGCGGCACGAACGGCAAAAGCCTAGCGTGGAGGACAGTTGTCGGGCTAGCCCGAAATCAGGGCATGCTCAAAGAATCGGCAGCACGGCCTGGGGAGGCTAAGGATTCGTGCTGTTCGCGTTCCTGGCGGCGGTGCCGGGCTGCGGCCACCAGCCGCTCGAACAGGCGGACCTGTCCGCGGTCGAACACCAAAAATTCGGGGTGCCACTGCACGCCGATCACGAAACGCGCGGGGGACGCCTCGATTGCTTGGACGATTCCGTGATCGTCCCGCGCCACGACCCCCAGCCCGTCGCCTGGCCGGTCCACCGACTGGTGATGCAGCGCGTTCACGCGGCAGAGGGTGGTTGCCAAGATTTCGTGCAGATGGGAGCCCGGGTCGATGTTGATCCGCTTCCGCGGCAACGGTGTCCGGACTTTCGGCGCTCCCTCGTAGGTGTCGTAGATGTCCTGATGTAACGTTCCGCCATGTGCGACATTGATCATTTGCGCGCCGCGGCAGATGCCCAGAACCGGGATTTTGGCGTTGATGGCGGCGTGGACAAGATCGCGCTCCAGGTGGTCGCGCTCGAGGTCGATCTTGACCTCAGGCTCCAGTTCCGGACCTTCTGGCCGGTCAAGGTACAGGGAGAGGCTGATATCGTCGCCACCGCCGACCAGCAGGCCGTCCAGCGTTTCGAAATCGACGGGACGGTCAGGCGAGATGCGCACCGCCTTGCCGCCAGTGCGCCAAAGGGCGAACCAGTTGAACAGCCACATGCCCCGGCCGCCGCGCCTCGCCGTAGTGACGCCGATGCGCGGCCGCGGGCCTAGCTTTCGAGCCATCGTTCAGTGTCCTCTACCCAGAGCCAGGGTGCGCGGTCGATGAAATCCGACAGAAAACGGTTGGCGCGTCCCTTCAATGCAACCGGGTCAGCGGCGAGACGTTCTATCAATACCCAGCGGTTCCATTCGGCGACCACGGTCCACTCGGGGTCTTCGATCCGGCTGTCCGGAATTCGGTAATGGAACGTTGGCCGGGCCTTCACCCGCGGGTCATCCAGATACACCCGAACTCGTGCAGCGTCGACATAGGCGAAGAGCGGGCATAGGTCGAGGTCGCGGTTCCGCGTAGGGTTCGCGGTCAAATAGTCGTCAATGAATTGCGGCCAATCCGGCGCGTAGTCGGGTGCGAGCACCCGGCGCGCATAATCGCGCGAGAAAGGTTCCGCGAAGGCCAGGACCTCGCGGAAATAATCCCGAGCGGAAACCGTGCGGAGCCAGTCGCTGAGCAGCAGAAAGGCTCGGAAGATCTGCAGCACGTCGCGGCAGTCCAGGCTCGGCACCTCCGGGTTCAATTGCAAGGCAAAGGCATAGCGCCAGCGCGCATCGGTTCCCACCGCACCTTGTTCCCGCAAACTGGCGCAAAGCCGGTCGAACTCCGGTAAATCGGCAAGCGGCATGGGAGGCGACACGATTTCCCGCGGCATCCAGTGCTCGATGATATCGCCGATCGCGGCCCTGGCGACGGCCGCCGTGCGTTCGAAGATCGTCCCGGCTTTCGGAGCCCAGTCGCTCGGATGGACGTAATCGGAATCGAGTTCCACCTCGAAAACGCCGAACCGAGTGTCACGGACGGCGATACGGTGGGCGTCGATCTGGTCGACCCGGCCGCCAAAAGTGCCCACAATGGCCTGCGCCGCTGTCATCAGGTCGATCCCGGCAAACTCCAATTCCACTCCAATCCGCCGGGGCGATCCGTCATCGCCAGTCGGGTCGGGCGGTTGTTCCATCGTCACAGAAGCCGGGGTGTTCATGCGCTGTCCCTCGCTGGTGGACCATCAACTGCGCCAGCCGGGTAGAGGCGTTTCACTCAGACGCTAGCGTCGATATTGGGTTCAGTTTAGCCTTTCGCCACCCGCCTTGCACGATCGCCCAATCGGTCTGCGCCTCTAAATCTGACGAGGGAGTCCTGTTTCATGCGTGTTTTCATCGCCTGTCTCGGCACCGAAACCAACACGTTCTCGCCGTTGCCCACGGGTTGGGACACGTTCCGGGAGACGATGTTGTTTCATGGCGACGCGACCCAGCATGAACCCATGCTGTTCTCCGAGCCCCTGCATGTCTGGCGGCGGGAGGCCGAGGCGCGGGGCTGGGAAGTCGTTGAAAGTGTCGCTGCTTTTGCCCAGCCGGCAGGCTTGTGTGTGCGCTCGGTCTACGAGAGCCTGCGCGATGAGTTGCTCAACGATCTGGAACAGGCCATGCCGGTGGATATTGCGCTGATCAACATGCATGGCGCCATGGTCGCGGAAGGCTATTTGGACTGCGAGGGCGATCTCCTGAAACGCGTGCGTGCGCTTGTCGGTCCCAACAAAGTGGTTGGCGGTGAATTGGACCTGCACTGCTCGATAACCGGCCAGATGGTGCAGGCGGCGGACGCGCTGGTCACCTTCAAGGAATATCCGCACATCGATGCGCCGCAGCGGGCGAAAGAACTCTTTGACCTCTGCGCCGATGCGGCGGCGGGCAAGGTTAAGCCGGTGATGGCGCGCTATGACTGCCGGATGATCAATACCTGGCGCACTCCGTTCGAGCCGACCCGCAGCTTTGTCGACAAGCTGCAATCGCTGGAGGGCAAGGACGGCATCCTCTCCATCAGCTTCGCCCACGGTTTTCCGTGGGGAGACGTGCCGGAGGCTTCGGCCAAAATCCTCGTCGTGAGCGACGGGGACGAAGCAAAGGCGGCAGCACTGGCCGAGCAACTCGGCAAGGAAGTCTGGGAGATGCGCGAGGCGACGGCGATGCCGCCGCGCGACATGGACGAGGTGCTGGAGGAGGCGGCGGGCCATAACAAGGGGCCGGTGGTGATTGCGGACACGAGTGATAACGCGGGCGGCGGGGCTCCTTCCGACTCGACCTATCTGCTCGGCGCGGCGCTGGAAAAAGGCCTGACCGGCATCGTGAGCGGCCTTTACTGGGACCCGACCGCGGTGCGCTTCTGCGAGGAAGCGGGCGAGGGGGCCACGCTAGACCTACGCATCGGGGGCAAGGTCGGCAAGGCCAGCGGCATGCCCCTCGACCTTCGGGTAACTGTCAAAAGGATTTTGCACGACGCGAAGCAGACGTTTGGCACATCCACGAACCTGCTCGGCACGGCAGTCTGGCTGCAGACCGACGGCGATATCGACCTGGTCCTGAACACCAATCGCACCCAGGTGTTCCACCCGGATGCCTTCACCCAACTCGGCATCGACCTTTCGAGCAAGAGGATGGTGTTTGTCAAAAGCAGCCAGCACTTCTACGCTGGTTTCAATCCGATTGCAGAAGCCGTGCTGTATTGCGCCACTCCGGGGGCGATCGCTCCGCATTACGGCGCCATCCCGTTCAAAGTGTTCACCGACCCTTACTGGCCCAAAGTCGAAAATCCTTTCGCCTAAGGCTGCGCTCACCAGGGCGACGAACCGCTCGCAGCGTTGCCGCTAGCGGGTTACATAGCCGCCTGCATTGTCGCGCCCCGAAGCCGAAGGATCGCGCGCGGCCGGATCGCCGAAGCCGCCACCTCCTGCCGTCTCCAGCACAACCATGTCGCCCCGCCGGACCGGCTGGTTGGCCAGCTTCGACGGCAAGGGATGCTCCTCACCGTCCCGAACCACATAGAAGCGGCCCGGCCGGCCGTGCGCGCCGCCGGCGAGACCGTAGGGTGGCACCTTGAAACGCTCGAAATTGCCGGAAAGCCACCCCTCCGACGCATCCACGCGGTAGGCGCGACGCAAACCGGTGCCGCCGCGGTACTTCCCCGCCCCGCCCGAATCCGGGATCAAGCTGTATTCGGTGAAGGTCAGCGGGAAATAGGCCTCGTTCAGTTCCACGGGTGTCGATGAGGAATTGTGGAAACCCGCCGAAAACGCGTCCGCGCCGTCCTGCTGCGGATGGGCGCCCCAGCCGCCGATTTCGATTTCGAAATAGACGCGCGGCCGGCCAGTCGCCGGGTCTGGGGTGGAGAGTGTCTGGACGTAACTGACACCGTAGTAGGCGGCAGGCACGCGGTCAGGCGCGGCCTGGGCCAGCGCGCCGAGGACCGTTGTCACGACCCGGTGCCCCGTTGCCATACGGTTCGCGACCGGCGCCGGCGGTCTGGCCGAGACGACCGTTCCTTCCGGCGCCGCGATTTCGATGGCTTGGTAGGCGCCCGAATTCGCCATCACCTTGCCGTCCGCCAGCATGGCGAGGGCGCAGTAGATGCCGGAGGCTGTCATGTTCAGGGTGCAGTTGACCGGCCCCGCCGCCTGCGGGCTGGAGCCGGCGAAGTCGACCATGCAGCGCTCGCCTTCGATCGTGACCGCGCATTCGAGCTTCAGCGCCTCTTCGGTAATCCCGTCGTCGTCCACATAGTCGGTGAAGCGGTAGGTGCCGTCGGGCAGGTCGCGCAGCATGGCCCGCATGGCGCGGTCGGACTGGTCCTGCAACTCCGCCATCGCGGTCTGCAGCACATCCGCCCCATAGCGGACAGCAAGCTTCTGCAGCGCCTTTGCTCCGATCTCCAACGCCGCAAGCTGACTGGAAAAGTCGCCGCCGATCTGTTCCGGCTCACGCGAATTCTGGCGGATGATGGCGATCACCGCCTGATTCGGCTTGCCGGCTTCCACCACCTTGCACGGCGGAATGCGCAGGCCTTCGTGATAGACCTCCCGCGCCTGAGAGTAGTAGGAGCCCGCGGCGCCGCCGCCGACGTCGATATGATGAACGATCGTCGCGGCGATGCCGACCCGCATCCCGTCCGCGAAGACGGGCTTGAAGGCGACGAAGTCCGGCAGGTGCTGGCCACCGCAATAGGGGTCGTTGGTCAGGATCACATCGCCCTCGTTCCATTCGTCGAGGGGAATGAAATCCGCGACGATCCGGTCGAGGCAGACGCTCATGCTATTCAGATGCACCGGAATCCTTGCTGCCTGCGCCACCGCCCGGCCCTGGCCGTCGAACACCTGGGTGGAATAGTCCAGCATCTCCCGCACGACGGTGGAACGGGAGGTGCGCCAGATGGTGACGCTCATCTCCTCCGCCGCCGCGATCAGGGCGTTGCGGATGATTTCCAGTTGGACGGGATCGACGGTGACGGCGCTGCTCAGCGTGTCGGGCATCGGCGGCTTCCGGCAGGTAAGAGGACCAAATTCAGCATAATCGCATGATAGCAGTATCGGCCAAACCGGGGATGGCCGCACAAGGCCGCGCCGTCGGCGCCGGTCGAAGCCGGTCAGACCGCCCGCCCGGCGTTGGCCGCGATGGCGCTGGCGATGCGCGGGCAGGCCGGGTCAGGGTAGTCGTGCGCCATGCCCGCGATTACCAGCATATCCGTGCCGGGGATTGTGTCCGCAACATCCTGGCCGCAGCCAACCGGCACCAGCGGGTCTTCCTTGCCGTGAATAACAAGGGTCGGCGCTGTAATGCCGGGCAGGTGCTCCACCCTTCCGTCGCCGGAGGCGATGCTGGCCAGCAGATGCCGGGACGTGCCCGCCGGGTAGAACGCGCGGTCGTAGAGCATCGCAGCCTTGCGCTTGATCGCTTCCTCGTCGCGCGGAAAGCCCGGCGAGCCGTTGATGCTGGCGGTGTAGAGGGCGTCTTCCATCGCGCCTTCACGAGTGCCTGCCGGATTGCGGGGCTTGGCGAGCCATTCGTTCGCGGCGTCTGTCGGACGGGGCAGGCCGCGGCGGCCGCTGGTCGCCATGATCGAGACCAGGGTCGCGGTTTTCTCCCGGTGGCGGTAGGCGAAGATCTGCGCAATGGCGCCGCCGTTGGAACTGCCAACGATGTGGGCATCCTTCACGCCCAGATGATCGAGCACCGCCGCCCCGTCGTCCGCCATGTCCTCCAGCTTATAGGGCGCGTCGACCGGTTGTTTGGCGCGGGCCTGGGCGAAGGCGGTTTTGATGTCGGCCGGACCCCAGGAATCGAAATAAGTGG
>CAYYSC010000089.1:0-9619 GCA_964474065.1 uncultured Rhodospirillales bacterium
GCGCCGCCTTGGGCGGCCCCTGAGGCGTGGCCGGCGGGAGGCGTTGACCGAATGGCTGCCCAAACTGCGGGTCGAGCTGCCGTATTTCGGGTTGCTCGACCCGCATGATTTGTTTTCTGGGTCAATCCAGCGGATTTGGCTGGAAATCGGTGCTGGCAATGGCGATCATGCTGTCTGGCAGGCGGAGGCCAACCCGGACACCGGGGTAATTGCGGTCGAACCGTTCGTCAATGGCGTGGCCAATCTGGCCGCGCAGGTCAGAGCGAAAGGGCTGTCCAATGTCCGCATCGTCGATGGGGACGTTCGGCCTCTGATTGATTGCTTGCCGCCCGCAAGCCTGGATAGGGTGTTCATTCTCTTTCCCGATCCTTGGCCGAAGCGGCGGCACTGGCGCCGCCGTATCGTGAATCGGGCGGTTCTGGACGAGATTGCCCGGCGGATGAGGGTGGGAGCGGAGTTGCGTATCGCCACCGATCATCAAGACTACTTGGTCTGGATGCTCCAACATCTCCGCCAGCATCCAGCGCTACGCTGGTCGCCGAAATCTGCTGACGATTGGCGCCGGCGGCCCGATGACTGGCCGGAAACGCGGTTCGAGGCCAAAGGCGCGGAGGCCGGACGGCGCTCCACTTATCTGACCTTGACGCGGGTAGGATACGGCGATGGCTATTGAAATCGGGCTGAATATGCTCTATCTCAGATTTTGTTATCGGGCGTTCGATAACGCTCTCTGAGACCGAAGCAGAGGGTGGGCTGACAGCCCGCCCATTTTTGTTTCTGGCGGATGGAAGCGCGGCGCAGCGGTAGCACGAATTTGCCGAGTATGGAGGACTGGTGCCTGCGTTGACTGACCCATTCGAAGAATTGATCGCGCCTCAGGTGGAGGCGCTGGGTATGGCCGTGGTCCGGGTAAAAGTTTTTGGCGGGCGGCGGCAGGTTCTTCAGGTCATGATTGAACGGGCCGACGGCAGCGATGTAACTGTCGAGGAATGCGCCAGGGTCAGCCGGGCCATCTCGCCTATTTTGGATGTCTACGATCCCCTTGAGGGAGCGTATCAGCTGGAAGTCTCTTCTCCTGGCATAGATCGTCCCTTAACCCGGCCCGCCGATTTCGATCGTTTTGCCGGTTTCCTCGCAAAAGTTGAGTTGGCCGAGCCCGCAAACGGGCGCCGTCGTTTCCGGGGCATTCTGTTGGGGCTTCAGAACGGAGATATGGTCCGCTTGCGGACGGACGATGCCGAGTTGGCTTTTCCGTTGGCAGACCTGCAAAGCGCAAAGCTGGTGCTGACGGACGAGTTGATATCGGCTCATCAGGAAGATGTGCCGGCGGAAACACCGGCCGACTAAGGAGCATAACGAAGGATGGTACAGATCCTCGGGGCGGAATTGTTGCAAGTCGCCGATGCCGCGGCACGGGAAAAGGGTATCGATCGCGAGGAAGTCCTTGCGGCGATGGAGCAGGCCATTCAACGCGCCGGCCGCTTCAAATACGGTTTGGAGCACGATATCCGGGCGGAAGTCGACCGGAAAACCGGCGATATTCGACTGAACCGCTATCGTGAGGTGGTCGAAGACGACGCGGAGATCGAAAACGAGGCGGCGCAAATCCCGCTCAGCGCTGCAAAGCGGGTCAAGGCGGATGCCGAGGTTGGGGAATTCCTGATCGACCGGCTGCCTCCGGTGGATTTTGGCCGAATCGCGGCACAAACCGCGAAGCAGGTCATCGTCCAGAAGGTGCGCGAGGCCGAGCGCTCGCGCCAATACGAAGAGTTCAAGGACCGGGTGGGCGAAATCGTCAACGGTGTGGTCAAGCGCGTCGAGTTCGGTAACGTTATCGTCGATCTGGGGCGTGCGGAAGCAATCCTGCGCCGGGACGAGATTATCCCGAGGGAGCATTTCCGCCGGAACGACCGCGTGCGCGCGTTGATCTACGACGTTCGCGAAGAGAGCCGCGGGCCTCAGATCTTCCTGTCTCGGACCAAGCCGGATTTCGTGCGCCGCCTGTTCGCGCAGGAAGTGCCGGAAGTCTATGACGGCGTCATCGAGATTCGCGCCGCGGCGCGGGATCCGGGAAGCCGTGCCAAGATTGCGGTCATCTCCAACGATCCGTCGATTGATCCGGTGGGCGCCTGCGTGGGTATGCGCGGCAGTCGTGTGCACGCCGTCGTGAATGAATTGCAGGGCGAGCGGATTGATATCATTCCTTGGGCGGAAGATCCGGCAACCTTCGTGGTGAACGCGCTGGCGCCGGCCGAGGCCGCCAAGGTGGTGATCGACGAGGAGGACAACCGCATCGAGGTGATCGTCCCAGACGACCAGCTGAGTTTGGCGATCGGACGCCGCGGTCAGAACGTGCGGCTTGCAAGTCAGCTCACCGGGTGGTCGATCGACATTATGACGGAAGAGCAAGAGTCGGAGCGGCGTCAGGTTGAGATCCAAACCCGCACTCAGGCCTTTGTTGACAGCCTCGATGTCGATGAGGTGATCGCCCATCTGCTGGTGGCCGAGGGCTTTGCCAGTGTCGAGGATGTGGCGTTTGCGGAACTCGATGAGTTGACCTCGATTGAAGGTTTCGATGAGGAAATCGGCGAAGAACTGCGGCGCCGGGCCCAAGACTTCATTCTGGCAGAGCAGGAACGCCTCACCACGCGGGTCGAGGAACTGGGTATTACCGAAGCCCTCTATGAAGTGGAGGGCTTAACGCTGGCGATGCTCGTTCGGCTGGGTGAGGCTGGTGTCGTCGATCTTGATGACCTGGCGGACTTGTCCAGCGATGAGTTGCGGTACATCGTCAATCCGGCGGCCCCGACGGCAACCGTCGATGAGATCGCCTCCCTGAGCGAAGAGCCGCTGCGTCAAGGAATTGATGGCAGCCCAATCAGTGCGGCCGAAGCCGACGAGATGATCATGGCAGCGCGGGCGCACTGGTTTGATGAAGAAGAGGCCGCGGGCGACGGGTCCGTCGAGCCCGAACAGGCTGCAGAGTAGGGAGTGTGTTTTGTCTGGCGGTCTCCACGATATATTGGAAGCGTCGAAGCCGGCCGCAGCCGTAGCCGCAGGCGGGACGGTGCTGCCGCGTCGGTGTATTGCGACGCGGCGCCGCCAGCATCGCAACGGCATGATCCGGTTTGTGCTGGGTCCGGACAACAGGGTTGTTCCGGATCTGGTGGAGAAGTTGCCGGGGCGCGGCATTTGGGTGAGCGCGGAGCGGCAGGCTCTGGAAAAATCCGTGGCGAAAAATCTGTTCGCCAAAGCGGTGAGGGGGCAGGCTGTCGTCCCGGATAACCTGATCGAGCGCGTCACGGAATTGCTTCGGCAACGATGTTTGCAATGGATCGGGCAAGCCCGCGGTAGCGGGGAGTTGCGTGTTGGATATTATCAGGTGAGGGAGGCGTTGGCGCAAGGCCAGGTCGCTTTCCTCCTGGAAGCGGCGGATGCCGCTGAGAATGGCCGGGCCAAAATGTTGGGCCAGGCGGGTGACTTGCCAGTGATCTCGTGTTTCACTAGGGCGGAACTTGGCCAGGCGGTTGGGCGAGCCCAAGCCGTGCACCTAGCGGTATGCCCCGGCAAGTTAGGCGAGCATCTGATGGCAGATGCACGTCGGTACGAAGGAGTCTTGGGGCTTAACACCCCACAAACGGTCGGAGAGCAATAAGCAGGTCATGGCGGATAAAACAATCGAGCGCGAATCGGGAAAGCTCTCCCTTTCCAAGGAGAAGCTGGGCCTCTCGAAGGGCGCTGATTCCGGCAAAATCAAACAGAGTTTCTCGCATGGCCGTTCCAAGACCGTCACGGTTGAGGTCAAGCGGAAGCGCGGCCCCGGGGCGGACCAGGGCGGCAAGCCAGGTCGCGGCGGCCGTGATAGCGGCGCCCTAAGCGAAGAGGAGCGCGCGGCGCGGCTGCGGGCCCTCAAGGCGCGTCAGCAGGCTGGCGATGCTGCGGCGGCGAAGCCGCCGAAGCCGGGCGCAAAGCCGGTGGAAGCTGAAAAAGCAGACGTTCAAAAAGCACGTCTCGAAGCGGAAGACCAGGCGCGCCGCGAAGCGGAAGAAGCTGCGGCGATTGACGCGGCAGAAGACGCCAAGAAGGCCGAGAAGGCAGCAGCAGAGGCTGCGGCAGCGGCTGAGGCGTTGAAGGAAAGTGCGGCAGAGACCGAAGAAGCCCCTGCCGAAGAGGCCCTCGCGCCAGCGGAGGCAGAGCAGCCAGAACCGCCGGTTGCTACAGAAATCTCCGAGCCGCCGGTGGCGGAAGCGCCTGCAGAAGAGCAGGCGGTCGAGCCGGCCGAGGCCGAGAAGGCCGTTGAGGAAGCCGCTTCGGAACGTGCGGAGGTATCCGAAGTGGCGGCCGCTGCGGAACCGGTGTCTGCCGAGAAAGAGGCGAGCGGAGAGGAGCTGGAGCTTCGTGCGCTGCAGGAGGCCGAAGCTGAAGAGCGCCGGAAAGCCGAAGAGGTCGCAAGCCGGCATGCGGCTGCTACCGCAAAGGCCGAGCCCGAAGCTCCGGCGTCACGTCGGGGCAAAGGTGGCCGGCGCGAGGAGCCGGAGGCAGAGGTGGTCAGTCCGCCCGAAGCGACGCCGATCCCGATCGTCCCCAGTCGTGGCAGCGCGCTGCTGGACGAAGAGGAGGCTGCCCGTGGCAAGCGCGAGACCAAGCGTCCGAGCCCCGGCCGTAATCGCGGCGAGCCGCGGCGCCGGACCGGGCGTCTTACCATCACCCAGGCCCTCGACGACGAGACGGTCGAAGAACGGCAGCGCAGTCTTGCATCGGTTAGGCGCGCCCGTGAACGGGAACGCCAGCGGCAACGCCAGTCCGCTGCCGACACGCAGAAAATCGTGCGTGACGTGGTGGTGCCAGAGCTGATCACGGTCCAGGATTTGGCGAACCGCATGGCCGAACGCGGAGCGGACGTGGTCCGCGCGCTCATGAAGATGGGCGTGATGGCTTCGGTGAGTCAGACGATCGATGCCGACACCGCGGAACTGGTAGTGGAAGAATTTGGCCACAACATTCGCCGCGTTGCCGAGTCCGATGTCGAGCAAGGTTTGGCCGGACCGGAGGACCGCGAAGCGGAGATGCTGCCGCGCCCGCCGGTGGTCACGATTATGGGGCATGTCGACCACGGCAAGACCTCGTTGCTGGATGCGCTGCGGGAAACCGACGTGGTCAGCGGCGAAGCCGGCGGCATTACCCAGCATATCGGCGCGTATCAGGTGAAGCTCGCCTCCGGCGACCGGATCACTTTCCTGGATACGCCTGGCCATGCGGCCTTCAGCGCCATGCGCAGCCGTGGCGCGAAAGCAACGGACTTGGTGATCCTGGTTGTTGCCGCGGATGACAGCGTGCAGCCGCAGACGGTAGAGGCGATCAATCATGCCAAAGCCGCCGGGGTGCCGATGATCGTGGCCGTCAACAAGATTGATCGGCCGGACGTCGATCCGGATCGAGTGAAGCAGGACTTGTTGCAGCAGGAGGTTATTGCCGAGGAGTTTGGCGGCGACGTTCAATTCGTAAATGTCTCCGCGCTGAAGAAAATCGGTCTCAGCGAGTTGCAGGAGGCGATTCTGCTTCAGGCAGAATTCCTCGAACTGAAAGCCAACCCGGACCGGCCTGCCCAGGGCGTGGTCGTGGAAGCGCAACTCGACCGCGGCCGGGGCTCCGTGGCGACCATTCTGGTGCAGCGTGGCACGCTGCGGGTGGGCGATGCGGTCGTCGTCGGCAATGAATGGGGCCGGGTCCGCGCGATGATCGACGAACGGGGCCAGCAGTTGACCGAAGCCGGTCCTTCTATGCCGGTGGAGGTGCTCGGCCTTCAGGGCACGCCCATGGCGGGCGATGAAGCCGTCGTCGTGGAAAACGAGGGGCGGGCCCGGGAGATCGCCGAATACCGCCAGCGCACGGATCGGGACAAGCGCACCGCCGCGGCGGCGCGGGGCTCTCTCGACCAGATGTTCGACAAGCTGAAAGCGGGCGAAAAGAAAGAGCTGTCCGTTGTCGTCAAGGCGGATGTTCAGGGATCGCAGGAAGCGATCGTCGGCGCGTTGGAGAAATTCGGCAACGAAGAAGTCTCTGTCCGGGTGCTTCATTCCGGCGTGGGCGGCATCAACGAATCTGACGTGACGCTTGCGGCAGCGACCGAGGGCTTTGTCGTCGGCTTTAACGTCCGTGCCAGCAAACAGGCTCGTGAGCTCGCCGCCCGGAGTGGTGTGGAAATCCGGTACTACTCGATCATCTACCAACTGCTGGACGACATAAAGGCCGCCCTGAGCAGCATGCTGGCACCGATGATCCGGGAGACATTAATCGGCAACGCCGAGATCCGGGAGGTGTTCAATATCACTCCAATTGGCAAGGTTGCCGGTTGCCGGGTGATCGACGGTATCGTCAAGCGTGGCAATGGCGTGCGTCTGCTGCGGGACAATGTTGTCATCCACCAGGGGCGCCTCGCCACGCTCAAGCGCTTCAAGGAAGACGTGCAGGAGGTCCGGGATGGCTACGAGTGTGGTATGTCCTTCGAAAACTATCAGGACATCCAAGTGGGCGACGTCATTGAGTGTTATGAGGTCGAAGAGGTTGCCCGGACGATCTGATCTGGCTGAGAGTATCCGCGTTTTATGACCCGAAACCGTCGTGGGGGCGCCCGCGCCCCCTCTCAACGCCAGTTGCGCATGGGGGAGTTGCTGCGTCACATTTTGGCGGACGTGATCGCCCGGGGCGATTTTCGCGATCCGGTGCTAACCGATGCCAAAATTACGGTGACCGAGGTCCGGCCCTCGCCGGATCTGAAAAACGCCACCGTCTTTGTCACGCCCTTGGGTGGCGCCGATATGGCGGCAGTGGTGGATGCATTGCAACGGGCGCGCGGCTTTCTGCGTGCGCAGGTGGCAAAATCACTGGAAACAAAAGTGGTGCCCGATCTGTCTTTCAAGGCCGATAACTCGTTCGCAAATGCGGAGCGGATCGATGCCTTGCTCGCGAAAGGGGACGACTGATGGCCGGCCGCCGCCGGGCGCGGGCGCCGAAGATCGATGGCTGGCTGATAGTCGACAAGCCGAGCGGAATGACATCCACCGGTGTGTGCAACGCCGTGAAACGGCTCGCCAACGGCGCGAAGGCTGGTCATGGCGGCACACTCGACCCTTTGGCGACCGGCGTGCTGCCGATCGCATTGGGAGAGGCGACGAAAACCGTTCCTTATATTATGGATGGCCGCAAGGTCTATCGGTTCACCGTGCGGTGGGGGGAGCTACGGAATACGGACGACGCCGAAGGCGAAGTCGTTGCCACGTGCGATCATCGACCGGACTGCGCCGCGATTGAAGCGGTTTTGCCGCGGTTTATCGGCCTCATCGACCAGGTGCCGCCTGCGTTTTCAGCCATCAAGGTGGGCGGGACCCGCGCCTACGACTTGGCCCGCGAGAACCACGAGGTCGAACTTGCCTCGCGGCAGATCGAGATCCATTCCCTCCGGCTCGAAGATATGCCGGATAGCGATCACGCAGTTTTTGTGGCGGAGTCGGGCAAAGGCGCGTACATGCGCAGCTTGGCGCGGGACATCGCCAAAACCCTGGGGACACTCGGCCATATTTCGGCACTGCGGCGAATAGCCGTCGGACCATTTCACGAAAATGCCGCCCATCCTCTAGCAAAGCTGGAGGAAATTGGGCAGGTATCGCAAGATACAGAAGAATTGCTCCCGGTTGAGACCGCGCTGGCCGACATCCCGGCGCTGGCCGTTTCCGGAAGTGAAGCCGCGGGACTACGGCATGGCCGCCCGGTGGCAATGTTCCGCAGAAGCGATCTGGAACGAGTGGGCGCGCATGAAGATGGCGACATCGCGCGGGCCACTTGTGATGGAAAGACGGTCGCGCTGGTCCGCTTTGACGCGGGTATGGCCAAGCCGCTGCGGATCATCCACCAAGCGCCCAATCGGCCGGAACCGTCCTAGGCGAATCACAACCTCACGAAAGGAACAGACGGTGTCGATTACTCCTGAGCGCAAGCAAGAACTTATCCGCGAATACGGTTTGAAAGACGGCGACACCGGGTCGCCGGAAGTGCAGGTCGCGATCCTGACGGAGCGCATTATCAACCTGACCGAGCATCTGAAGGACCACCACAAGGATGTGCATTCCCGCCGCGGGCTGTTGATGCTGGTTGGTCAGCGCCGCGGCATGCTTGATTACGTGCGGAAAAAAGACGAGGGCCGCTATCGTTCGCTTATCCAGCGACTGGGCTTGCGCCGCTAATGACATGCAGGACGGCGGATCCGAACGCCGTCCCCTACACTTGAGGAAAACGAACGCATGTTCGATATTGTACGTAAAGAAATCACTTGGGCCGGACGGCCGCTTATTATCGAAACCGGCAAGGTTGCCCGGCAGGCTGATGGGGCCGTGGTGGTCACTTATGGTGGGACGACCGTGCTGTGCACTGCGGTGGCCGAGAAGAAGCCGCGTCCTGGCATCGACTTTTTTCCGCTCGCCGTTCACTATCAGGAAAAGGCTTTCGCCGCCGGCAAGATTCCTGGCGGCTTTTTTAAACGCGAAGCCCGGCCAAGCGAGAAGGAGGTTCTGACCTCCCGGTTGATCGACCGGCCGATCCGGCCGCTCTTCGCGAAGGGCTTTCGGAACGAAACCCAGGTTATCTGTACCGTTCTCGCACATGATCTGGAGAACGATCCGGACATCGTGGCGATGATCGGCACGAGCGCTGCATTGACGATTTCCGGCGTTCCTTTTCTGGGCCCGATCGGCGGTGCGCGGGTCGGACAGGTCGACGGCGAACTGGTGCTCAATCCGACGCTTGATCAGATGCAATCCACTGAGCTGGACCTGATCGTTGCCGGCACCATGGACGGCGTGCTGATGGTTGAGTCGGAAGCGCAGGAACTCTCCGAGGACCGCATGCTGGAGGCCGTCATGTTCGGCCACCGTGGGTTCCAGCCGGTGATCCAGGCCATTATCGGTTTGGCCGAGGAAGCGGCGAAGGAACCGTGGGAACTGGCGGAAGAGGCCGAAGGCGTCGCGGAGATCCGTACCCGGCTGAAGGATCTTGCCGCGGACAGCCTGCGCAAGGCCTATTCCATTGCCAGCAAGAGCGAGCGCCAGAACAGCGTGGCCGCCGCGAAAGAAGCGGCGATGACCGCTATCATGGAAGAGGAGCGCGACCCGGAAATCGCGGCCGGGCTGTTCAAGGAGCTCGAGAGCGATATCGTCCGGGGAGCCATTTTGGAGACCGGCAAGCGTATTGACGGCCGTACGACATCGGATATCCGGCCAATCGTTTCGGAAGTCGGGGTGCTCCCCCGCGCGCATGGTTCGTCCCTGTTTACCCGCGGCGAGACCCAGGCGCTGGTCGTCGCCACATTGGGGACGGCCCAGGACGAGCAGATCATGGACACGCTGGAAGGCGAGTACCGTGAGCACTTCATGCTCCATTATAACTTCCCCCCTTATTCGGTCGGAGAGGCCGGGCGTTTCGGGCCGCCGGGCCGCCGGGAAATCGGCCATGGCAAGCTTGCTTGGCGCGCGATTCGCCCGCTCCTCCCCAAGAAGGAGGACTTCCCCTACACCATCCGCGTTGTCTCGGAAATCACCGAGTCCAACGGCTCGTCCTCGATGGCGAC
>CAYYSC010000090.1:0-9276 GCA_964474065.1 uncultured Rhodospirillales bacterium
CTGCAAGCACTGGCACAGGGCATGCCAAGAACTTCCGGCATGGCGCTTGGCTTCGATCGCCTGGTCATGCTGCTGACGGGCGCCGAGCGAATCCAGGATGTGCTCTGGCTGACGATGGAATGATCGGCGCTGTCGCCGGCATTACTGAACGTGAAGCACGGCCTTGCCGGAGAAAGTCCGGTCGATGAGGCCGCGGGCGACGGTATCCACGTCCGTCCAGGCTTCTTCCCGCTCCACCGGGCAATGGAGTCGGCCGGAGGTCATCAGACGGAGAAGCCGTGGAAGCTGCTCGGACGGCGGAGCGCTCTCGCTCTTGTTATAGAGATGAAAGCCCATGATGTTGGCGAGACCGCGGGTCATGAAATGCGAGATGTTCACCGAGATTTCCGGCGCGGCGGTGACCCCATAGCAGACGCACATGCCCTCGGGCGCCAGTGCCCGGATGCCCGCCTCCAGAATGCCGCCGGAGACGCCATCCACCACGAGCCGGAACGGGCCGAAATTTTCGACCCCCTCACCGTTTTCGCTGATCACCGGAATGCTCGGCGCGAGGCGGGCGGTGAAGGCTGACTGCTCCGGGCGGCGTACCTGGGCGTAGACCTCCGCACCGGCGATATGCGCGAGCTGCACTGCAAACACGCCGACGCCGCCGGTTGCGCCGGTGATCAGCGCCTTGTTGCCGATCAGGCACGTCCCCGCGTCGACCGCGTGCAATGCCGTCAGCCCCGCCACGGGCAAGGTTGCCGCCTGGGCATCGCTGACCTCTTCCGGGATGGGCGCGAGGTATTTTGTGTCGATGCAGACCTTTTCGGCCCAGCCTTCCATTCGGGTGGAGAAGCCGACTACCCGGGTTCCGACAGCGGGGCCGGTGCCGTCCGCCGCGGCGCGTTCTACCACGCCGGCGAAGTCCCAGCCGATCTGCACAGCCTCCGTTGCGCGCTGCGCACGTCGGCATTCGCCGCGGTTGACGGAGAAGGCGGAGACTTTAACCACCGCTTCGCACGAAAACGGTTCCCGAAGCGCGACTTCCTTGCGGGTAACGACGGCCTCGCCATCGGTGGCGGCAACGACGGCGGTAATCATCTCTGGCATCTGTCCGAATACCTTATCTCTCTCAGGCGCTCCGAAGCAAAGTCGGGGCAGACGGCGAACTACGGCGAACTATAAAGCCTCTTCGCTGGCATAGCATTCGTTTACCCGGTGCTTGGCCAGCTTGATAGTACGTGGATTTGCCAAAAAATGCTGTGACCCACTGCGTAAATTGCGGTTGACAATCATTCGCAAAAATGATCTCCTAAATAAAGGCGCGTTTGGCGACGATCGCCGGAATTACGGGAAACGCTGATGTATGTATGCCTTTGTAATAGTTATCGCGAATCTGAGTTGCGGGAGGTGGCTAGCGAGGGTATTCGCTGCGCCGTGGAAGCCTATTTTGCTCTTGGAAGCGGTCCATGCTGCGGACGTTGTCTCGAGTTCGCGCAAGAAGTCATTGACAACGCCTGTCCATCGACAGCGATCGCGTCTATGAGCGAAGGGGACTAGAAAAATGCAAAATATCCTGGACCGCTCGCATTCCAACAGCCCAATTCAGGAATTCAGGTCACCAACCTGAAGCTGCATATAATTCTCCAGTCCTAGCTTCTGGACCAAAGCCAGGTTCGTTTCGAGCCAATCAATATGTTCCTCTTCGGATTCGAGGATGTGTCGAAAAAGAGCTCGAGAAACATAGTCTTCGGCCGCTTCGCAATCGGCGATCGCTCTTTTGAGATCCCCTATTGCAGCCATCTCCAATCTCAGGTCGCATTCCAGAACCTCTTGAACATTCTCGCCGATCAAGAGTTTGTTAAGATCCTGTAGATTGGGCATGCCTTCGAGCAGCAGGATACGTTCGATAAGCTTGTCAGCATGTTTCATCTCATCGATTGATTCTTTGTACTCGTGTTCAGCGAATTTTTCGAACCCCCAGTTCCGAAGCATGCGGGAATGCTGGAAGTATTGATTTATCGCCGTCAGCTCATTCTTGAGTACCGTATTCAGATGCCCAATAACTCTTGTGTCACCCTTCATGTCGAACCTCCTTCATAATTGCGCGATTTGCCGGCCAAGCCCCAAATTACAGCGCATTAGATGGACATACGGTCGAAGCAGTAATCGATCAAGCCTGTCAGCAAGACTTGAACGGGCTCGGTGAACTAAAGGATAAAGCGGCTCAGGTCGGCATCCTTGGCAAGCTCGCCCACTTTTTCGCGGACCATGCCCGCATCGACAAGGTATTCGCTGCCCGGCTTGTCCGAGGCTTCGTAGCTGATATCCTCTAGCAGCTTCTCCAGCACTGTCTGGAGACGCCGGGCACCGATATTCTCCACGGACGAGTTAATCTCGGCTGCCAGGTTGGCGATTTCCTCGATCGCGTCATCCTGGAAGACCAGTTGCACCTTTTCCGTCCCGATCAGCGCCACATACTGCTTGATCAGACTGGATTCCGGCTCCCGCAGGATGCGTACGAAATCCTCACGGGTCAGCGGGGCCAGTTCGACGCGGATCGGCAGGCGGCCCTGCAATTCCGGCAGCAGATCCGACGGCTTGGCGAGGTGAAAGGCGCCGGAAGCGATGAACAGAATGTGGTCGGTCTTTACCGCGCCGTGCTTGGTGCTGACCGTGGTGCCTTCGATCAGGGGCAGCAGATCCCGCTGTACGCCCTCACGGCTGACGTCGCCGGCCCGTTCGCTCCGGGTGCAGATCTTGTCGATTTCGTCCAGGAAAACGATGCCGTTTTGCTCGACATTGTCGATGGCGTTAAGGGTGACCTTTTCGTCATCCAACAGCTTGTCGCTCTCTTCCGCTACCAGCACGTCATAGCTGTCCTTGACCGTCATGCTCTGCTTCTTTGTGCGGCCGCCGAATGCTTTCCCGAACATGTCGCTTAGATTGATCATGCCCATCTGCGCGCCCGGCATGCCGGGGACGTCCATCGTCGGCAACTGAAACCCGCCAGAATCCTGGAGTTCCAGTTCGATTTCCCGGTCTGCCAGTTCGCCGTTGCGCAGCATCTGCCGGAACTTCGCGCGCGTGTCCTTGCTGGCGTTGCTGCCGACCAGGGCATCGATGACCCGTTCCTCTGCGGCTATCTCGGCCCGTGCCCGAACTTCTTCGCGCATGCGCTCCCTTGTCATGTGGATCGACGTTTCGAGCAGATCCCGGACAATGCTTTCCACATCCCGGCCGACATAGCCGACTTCCGTGAACTTCGTCGCTTCCACCTTGATAAACGGGGCCTGAGCCAGTTTGGCGAGCCGGCGGGCAATTTCCGTCTTGCCCACCCCCGTCGGGCCGATCATCAGGATGTTTTTTGGCAGGACTTCTTCGCGCATCGCGCCTTCGAGTTGTTGGCGGCGCCAGCGGTTGCGGAGCGCAATCGCAACAGCGCGCTTGGCCTCTTTCTGGCCGACGATATAGCGGTCGAGTTCCGAGACGATTTCCCGGGGGCTGAACGAGGTCATGCGTCGGCGTCCAAACTTTCTACGATAATGTTGGTATTGGTGTAGATGCAGATCTCGGCCGCGATCTCCAGACCGCGGCGGGCGATGGTCTCCGCATCCATGCTATCGATCGGCACAAGCGCTCGGGCAGCCGCAAGCGCATAGGCGCCGCCGGAGCCAATGCCGATCAGGCCGTCGTCGGGCTCCAGTACGTCGCCAGTACCGGTGAGAACCAAGCTGACTCGATGGTCGGCGACCGCCATCATCGCTTCCAGACGGCGGAGATAGCGGTCCATCCGCCAATCCTTCGCGAGTTCGACGCAGGCGCGCGGTAACTGGTCGGGATATTGCTCCAGCTTGGCTTCCAGACGCTCGAACAGGGTGAACGCGTCGGCAGTGGCGCCTGCGAAGCCAGCGATCACCTTGCCTTCTTTGCCGATTCGCCGCACCTTTCGGGCACCGCCTTTCAGCACGGTGTTGCCGAAAGAAACTTGGCCGTCGCCCGCGATAACCACCCTCCCGCCCTTGCGGACAGCGAGGATCGTGGTGCCGTGCAGAACGGGAGAGTTGTCAGACATGGAGCGAGATTCTTCATCAAACGGTGTGCGCACCATGTAAGGGGTAGCACCTCCGGGTCAAGCCGCCCCTAGCAGCCGGGCCGGTGAAGGGGTAATAAGAAGGTGAGAAATCATCATCATCATTCGGAGACGTTTCAGCGCCCATGCGCACCGCCAACCTGCAACGGCACACCAACGAGACGCGGATCGACGTTACCGTCAACCTGGACGGCACCGGCAGTTACGATGTGAAAACCGGCATCGGTTTCCTCGATCATATGCTGGAGCAGTTGGCCCGCCATAGCCTGTGCGATTTAACGCTCCGGTGCCAGGGCGATCTCCATATCGACGATCACCATTCAAGCGAAGATACGGGCATTGCCATTGGCACGGCCGTAAAGGAGGCGCTGGGGGACAAACGCGGTGTAGTGCGCTACGGCCATTCGCTGCTGCCGATGGACGAGACCTTGAGCCGCGTCGTGATCGATTTTTCCGGCAGACCCTTTCTGGTCTGGCGGTCGGAGTTTCCCACAGCGAAGATCGGCTCTTTCGACACAGAACTGGTGCGCGAGTGGTTCCAGGGGTTTGCCAGTGCTAGCGGCGCGACCCTTCATGCAGAAACGTTCTATGGGGTTAACAGCCACCACATAGCCGAATCCTTGTTCAAGGGGCTGGCCCGAGCCATGCGCCAAGCGGTCGAAATCGATACCAGGCGGGCCGATGCGGTTCCTTCGACGAAGGGGACGCTCGGCGGCGGGGGAGGGACGTAGTGCGGATTTATACGCTGCAAGTCCCACCCGATCCCGGCCCGCCGGTCCTGTTGCCGGAAGGTTTTTCCTGGGGCGCGTTCATTTTCGGCCCGATTTATTTTCTTTGGCACGGGCTCTGGATATCAGGGATCCTGCTGTTCCTTCTTCAGTTCGGCCTGTCGTCCTTGGTCGATCATCTAGGATTCCCCGCTATCGTTGCGTGGCTTCCTTCGTTTGGCGTCAGCCTGCTCGTGGGTTTCAGCGCGCGGGATTGGTGGCGCATGACCCTCGACCGGCAGGGTTATTCTTTCGCCGGTGTGGTCGCGGCGCGCAGCGAGGATGAAGCAGCATGGCTGCTGACGGAACGGGCCTTTTCGGAGAATGCTCCGGCGAATTCAAAAGCGTGAAAGTACCGACGTGAAAATAGCAGTGGTCGATTGCGGTTCTGGCAATCTGCGGTCAGTGATCCGGGCCTTGGAACGGGCAGCCCAGGAAACCGGGATCGCGGCAAGCGTAAACATCACCCAGAACCCGGAAGAAGTGCTGAATGCCTGCCGGCTGGTGATGCCGGGGCAGGGCGCTTTTGCAAGCTGCCTTGACGGTCTCGGACGCGCGCCCGGCCTCCGGGAAGCGCTGGAGGAAGCGGTGCAGGGGCAAGGAAAGCCTTTCCTCGGCATCTGCGTCGGCATGCAGTTGCTGGCCGATGTTGGCGAGGAACACGGCGAGCATAAGGGGCTCGGCTGGATCCCGGGCAGGGTCGTCGCCCTAGCGCCGAGCGATACGGCGCTTAAAATTCCGCATATGGGTTGGAACGCTCTTGTGATCCGCTCGCCGGTCCATCCGGTTCTGGCGGATTTGCCGCCGGAGCCCCATGTTTATTTTGCCAACTCCTACCACTTTCTTTGCGACCGGGAGGAAGACTGCTTGGCGACGACCGATTTCGGAGGGTCCATCACGGCGGTGGTGGGCCGTGGCAATATCGTCGGCACGCAGTTCCATCCGGAAAAGAGTCAGGCAGTCGGATTGGCAATCTTGCGGCACTTTTTGCGGTGGAACCCTTGACCGATGAAAAACCAAGCTTCCGCGTTTCCTGCGCACTATAGCGTCCAACGGGTATCTCAGCTTAACAGCGCCGAACTGCACGATCTCTGCGAGGCGACTGACATGGCGATCCTGGACGGCGGCGGATTCGGATGGGTTGAGCCGCCGCCGCGGCAGACGCTGGAGGCCTATTGGCGCGGCGTTCTCGTGGTGCCAGAGCGCGAACTGTTCATCGCCCGCCTCGATGGCCAGGTCTGTGGATCCGCGCAATTGGTGCTTCCATCACGCAACAGCGAAGCGCAGAAGCATTCTGTCCAGATTCAGAGTTCCTTCATCGCGCCGTGGGCGCGTGGTCACGGTTTGGCGCGCGAATTGATGTTAGCGCTCGAAGCCCGCGCCCGCGCGCTCAAGTTTCAAATCTTGAATTTAGATGTGCGGGCCACTCAAACAGTGGCCATCCGCTTATACGAAAGCCTAGGCTTCATCCGTTGGGGCAGTCATCCGGCCTATGCCTGGGTCAAGGGCCAGTTCGTTGAGGGGCACTATTACTACAAGAACCTCCGCCAGACTGAGATGCCAAAACGCTGATGATATTGTTCCCCGCTATCGACCTGAAAGACGGTCAATGCGTCCGCCTTCTCCGCGGTGACATGGGCCAGGCGACGGTGTTCAGCGACGACCCGGCCGCACAGGCCCGGGCCTTCGTCGCGCAGGGCTTCGAATGGCTGCACTTGGTCGACCTGAACGGCGCGGTTGCCGGGGAGCCGGTGAACGGCGCAGCGGTCGATGCCATTCTCCGGGCGATACCGATCCCCGTACAACTTGGGGGTGGCATTCGCGACCATGCCACGATCGCCTACTGGCTGGAACGCGGGGTCAAACGGGTGATCCTCGGGACCGCTGCACTGGAGGATCCCGATTTGGTGCGGGCCGCTTGCCGGGAGTTTCCGGGGCAGATCGTCGTGTCGATAGATGCCCGGGACGGCAAGGTTGCAAGCCGAGGCTGGCTGCAGACCAGCGAGGTAAAAGCGCTCGATCTGGCGTTGGCGGTGGAGTGTGCCGGGGTTGCCGCCATTGTGTTCACGGACATTGACCGGGACGGCGCACTTTCCGGCGTCAATGTGGATGCGACGGTCGATCTGGCCTGGGCGCTGAACACGCCCGTCATCGCCTCCGGGGGCGTTGCCTCGCTGGCGGACCTGCAATTGTTACTGGCGGAAGAAGAGGCCGGGATCGAAGGGGCGATTTCCGGACGTGCGCTTTACGACGGGCGGCTCGACCCGCAGGAAGCGCTGGCGTTGCTGCGGGCTGCCCGCGAGGATAGCTAAATCATGTTGAAGACCCGGATTATTCCTTGCCTGGACGTGAAAGACGGCCGGGTGGTTAAGGGAGTCAATTTTGTCGATCTTATTGATGCCGGCGACCCGGTTGAGCAGGCGCAGGTCTATGATGCGGCCGGGGCCGACGAACTGACATTCCTGGACATTACCGCGAGCCACGAAAACCGGGACACGATCTACGACGTCGTCAAGGGCACGGCGGACCATTGTTTTATGCCGGTGACTGTCGGGGGTGGCGTCCGCACGGTGGAAGATATCCGTAAGTTGTTGCTGGCTGGAGCCGACAAAGTTTCGGTCAACTCAGCGGCGGTGGCGAGGCCGGAATTTGTCGGCGAGGCGGCGAATGCCTATGGTTCCCAATGCATCGTGGTCGCCATCGATGCGAAAAGCGCAGGGCCTGGCAAATGGGAAGTCTTTACCCATGGTGGACGGCGTGGGACCGGGCTGGATGCCGTGGAATGGGGCAAGCGCATGGTGTCGCTCGGTGCGGGCGAGTTGCTGCTGACCAGCATGGACAAAGACGGGACCAAGTCTGGCTTCGACCTGGGCCTTACCGCTGCCGTCAGTCAGGCGGTAACGGTGCCGGTGATCGCTTCCGGCGGCGTCGGCACGCTCGACCACTTGGTCGAGGGCGTCAAGGCGGGTGCCTCCGCCGTGCTAGCGGCTTCGATCTTTCACTTCGGGACCTATTCGATCACCGATGCGAAACGGCACATGGCGGCGGCCGGGGTGGCGGTCCGTCCAACCTACCTGGAGACCTCAGCATGAGCGCGGGACATGCGATCGACAACCTGTTCGCAGTGATCGACAGCCGGCGGGGTGCGGACCCCGAAAGTTCGTACACCGCAAAGCTTTTCGCACGGGGAACAGCGAAAATCGCGCAGAAGGTGGGAGAGGAAGCCGTGGAAACCGTGATCGAGGGAATGCGGGGCGACCGGGAGCGTCTCGTCGCGGAAAGCGCGGATTTGTTGTATCATCTTACCGTTTTATGGGCGGATCAGGGTATTCGGCCGGAGGATGTCTGGACCGAGTTGGCCTCGCGGGCCAAACCGTCAAAGAAGTGAGGGCGTCGGATAATGACATATGACGACAACAACATTTTCGCGCGCATCTTGCGGGGCGAAATTCCCAACCAGACGGTGTTGGAGACCGATCACACACTCGCTTTCCGGGATATCAACCCCGCTCGTCCTACTCACGTGCTGGTGATACCGAAGGGCAAGTACGTAACGCTTGACGAATTCGCCGCCAATGCGAGCGAAGAGGAAGTCGTGGATTTCATCCGCACGGTAGGAGAGGTCGCGCGTCGCGAGGGGGTCGCGGAAAGCGGCTACCGGCTGATCAACAACAACGGCAACCACGGCCATCAGGAAGTCCCGCACCTGCACGTGCACATTCTCGGCGGCGCTCCGGTCGGCCCGATGGTCCGACGGCAAGAATGAGTCGGACCACGCGGTAGGCCAAGCGGCTTCGGGAAGCGGCTACCGGGCAGTCTCGGAGGATCGGGCCGCGGCCGTTGCAGAGTCGTTTAACGAGCCATCAGGGCTCACCACCACACCATAATCTGAGCGCGCCGCGTTGACGCTGACCAGACCGTCGCGAACGTCCGCGGCTACCAATTCCGGGGGGCGTTCGAAGGGAGAGCCCAGGCCGCCGCCACCGGGCATTTCCAGTAAGAGGCGCTTACCTGCCGGCACGGTCTGACGGCCTTTACCCTTCAACTGGTGCTCATCCCTGATCGAAATGTTGCCAGTCGTTCCATTCCCGCCGCTATTTCGGCCGCGCGGCGGGTGTTCAATGCGGTCAAACATGCTGGAGATGGCGAATGGCATGCCGTCGGCATGACCTATCTCCATGACTTGCCCCGTGCCGCCGCGGTATTTCCCTGCGCCTCCAGAATCCTGCCGGTACTCCTTTTTCCAGAAAATCAGGGGAGCAATCGTCTCGTTGATCTCCACGGGCGTGTTGCGGACGCCGGAAGGGAAGGCGGTGGCATTCAGGCCGTCCTTGTCCGGTCGTGCGCCGGTGCCGCCGGTGTGGAAGGTGTTCATGGCGAACGCCGGCCCCCGTTGATCAGACCCGTCGACGACGCCGTGCCCGCCCATCAGCA
>CAYYSC010000091.1:0-9162 GCA_964474065.1 uncultured Rhodospirillales bacterium
CACGATGCCGGGGATGTCCTCCACCCCTTCCATCAGGTCGACCAGTGCGTCGCGATCCTGGGGCCGGCAAGGCGCGAAGCCGACGCCGCAGTTGCCGAACAGGATGGTGGTCACGCCCTGCCAAGAGGAAGGGGCCAACTCCGGGTCCCAGGTTGCCTGACCGTCGTAGTGGGTGTGCACGTCCACCCATCCCGGCGTGACCAGAAGACCGTCCGCATCGATCTCTCGCTTGCCCGGCCCGGCCTTGCCTCCGACCGAGGCGATGCGTTCGCCGTCAATGGCGACGTCGCCGATATAGCCCTTGGCCCCGGTCCCATCGACGATCGTGCCGCCACGAATGACCAAATCATGCATAGTCACTAGTCCTTCCCAGAATTCACTTGGGAAGGATGCTAGGCGCGAAATCGTCCGGAGCGCAAGCGGCGCGATTACTGTTTTCGCGCCATATACCAACTCTGGTCGGCACCGGCGCCGACATTGGTGATACGGACGTCGAGGAGAAAAGGCTCGCCCGCGGCTTGCACTTCACTGGCGCGTTTCAGGGCGCCCTCCAATTCGCCCGGTTCATGCACGTGCATGCCCTCGATCCCTTGGGCCTTCGCCAGCAACACGAAGTCGATGTCCGGATCGCCAAGAAAAGTCTCCGGATACTTGTTCTGCGCCTTCATGTTCCCGCCCCAGGACGCGAAGTTCGTGCGCACAGTTTGATATTGCTGGTTATTCCAGACCACCGTCAGGATCGGCAGATTATAGCGCGCCATCGTCCAGAATGCCGAGGAGCTGTACATCACGGAGCCGTCGCCGATGCTCAGCGTCACCGGGCGGTCCGGGGCGCCCAACTGCGCGCCGATGGCGCTGCCGGGGCCGTAACCGAGGCTGCCGCCGTAGGTCCGGACATAGCTCCAGTCATTCTCGCCGTAGCCGAACGGCATCGTATGGTCGGCGGCGCGGAAATTCTCCGAGACCAGCATGGTGTTCTCTGCCAGGGTCCGCCCCATCATCGCACCCAGGTATTCCGGGTGGATCGGGCTGCTGCCGGCCAGCGAGGCCGTCCTGTCCGCCTCTTTCGCGGCCCGCTCTTTCGCCTGCTTCAACAGTGCCTGCTTGCGCTTCTGAACATGGGCAAGGTTGGAGTGGTCCGGTTTCCATAGCCCGTTGAGGGCGTTCAGGGTGTGGCGGACATTGCCGAACACGCCCAGATCGACTGCGAAGCTGTTGCCCATCATCGCCGGATCGTGACCGACGGCGATGACGGTGTTCGCATCCGCCCACCGCTCATCGGACGGACCGGACCGTGTGTTTGGCCGGTAGCCGACGCAGATCACCACGTCCCAGCCGTCCTGCGGGATATAGTCGATCATGCCGATATTGTTCGGGTGTTGCTTCGGGAACGCCCCGTAGTCGAAGAAACCGACCGTCGTCGGAAGGGCATAGTTCTCCGCCAGTTCCAGCACTTCCCGGTGTGCGCCTGCGCGATGCACGTCCGGCCCGACCATCAGGAGCGGGTTCTCGGCATTCAGCAGCGCATCGTGCATCTTCGCCAGTGTGGAGGCGTTCGGCGCGAGCGCCATTTCCAAGGGCTCCGCCGCCTGGATCACTCCCTCGACATTCTTGGCATCGAGCGCCGGGCTGGAAAACGCCAGATAAACCGGCCCGCTCGGCATGGACATGGCTTCCTTGAAGGCGCGGCGCGTCGCCAGCGGGACGCCGCGCGCATCGGTCACTTCCCAGCGCGCCTTGGTAACGTCCTGTACGGTGCTCATCTGAGCGTAGCCGCTGGGAGCGCCGAGCGTGTTGTGATCGCCAAACGATCCGTTGTCGCGAAGCGCCGCCGTAACCACCATCGGCGTTCCGTCGAAATGGGCGTTGAAAAGCTGGCCGGAGCTTTGCCTGGTGCCTGCTGCGAGGTGAACGTTCACGAATGCCGGCTTGTTCGCCGCCTTGGCGTAACCGTCCGCGGCCGACACCACCAGCGACTCCGCCAGCAGCAACACGGGCTGCACGCCCGGCACGGTGAGGAAGGCATCGAAAAAGCCGGCCTCCGCGCTGCCAGTGTTGGTGAAAGCGTATTCGACGCCCTGGGCGACGAGTTGGTGCATCAGCAATTCGCCGCCGGTTCCGGTGACTTTCTTTTTTTCGCCCATGGCCTTTTCCTCCGACCTTGCATTTCTCCGAGGGAGATCTGGCAAGGAGTATAGGCGGCTAACGGAAGCGGCGGCAATCCGCCGGGTGAGTGCCGGCCCTTATTCCCCGGCTCTCATTCCAACGTCAGCTTGAAGCCTTCATGGCTTGCTTTGAAGCCCAGCCGTTCATAAAAACGATGCGCGTCGGCCCGGGCTTTGTCGGAGGTCAGCTGCACCAGATGGCAGCCGCGGCGCCGGCATTCTTCGATAGCCCAGTCCATCAACTGTCCGCCGAGCCCACTGCCGCGTTCCGAAGCGGCCACCCGGACGCTCTCGATCTGGCCCCGCCAGGAACCGCAGTGGGAGAGCCCGGGAATGAAACTGAGTTGGAAGACACCAATGACCTCTCCGGCCCGCTCCGCAGCCACGAGGAGCTGGTTCGCGTCGGCTTTGAGAGCATTGAACGCCGCGAGATAGCGCGGATTGAGCGGCTCTCCGGAATCCTCACGGCCCTGTCCGAGTGCATCGTCGGCCAGGAGGGCCACAAGCGCAGGCAAATCGGCCTCGGTGGCCGGCCGGAAGATGACCTCGCCCGCGATCATGGCCGCATGAAGCTGTTGTCTTCCAGATCGCTAAGGTTCCGGGCCACGAATTCCAGTTCGCTTGCCACCGCTTCCGGTGACTGTCCCTTCAGCAACAGCTCGATCGCCTGATCCAGCAAGGCGCGGCCGACCTGGTCCAGCGCCAGGCCGGCCTTCATTCCGTCCTCCGCCGCAGCGAGGGCGTGGGGGCGAACGATGTCCGTGGGGCTTGGGGCCATGGCGTGATGCTCCCGCAAAGACTGGATCGAAAAAAAAGTTTCGATCATTCTGCGCATTAGAACCATCGCCGAAAAGGAGCGGGACGCCCATGAAAGTGATCATTATCGGCGCAGGGGCGCTCGGCTCCATCGCAGCGGCGCTCCTCCACGAGTCAGGTCATGACGTGTCGTTGATTGCACGGGGCGCCAGGGCCGAGCATTTACGGACCAACGGCATCAAGGTGGAAGGACTGGCCGAAGTAACGGCACGCTGCTCCATCGTCACCGACCCCGGCAGGCTGACCGATGCCGACCTGCTGATCGTCACGGTCAAGACTTTCGACACGGAAGCGGCCCTGCAACAGCTCGCTCATGTGCAGGTCGCCTCCTGCCTGTCGCTCCAGAACGGCATGCTGAAGGACGACCAACTCGCCGCCGTCTTCGGTCCGGAAACGGTGCTGGGGGCCACCGCCAATTTTTCGGGAGCGGTGCGGGGAGACGGCGTGGCCCTCTTCACCGTCAATTCGAGCATCACGGTGGGGGAGTTGCCGGGGGGAGCCTCGCAACGCGTTACCGGGATCGTCGACGCGCTGAACGGGGCGGGGATCAACGCGCATGCCAGCGGCGACATCTTTTCCACCAGTTGGAGCAAATTCATCATTTGGTCCGGGATGGCCATTGTGAGCACGCTGACGCGTGAGCCGACCGCCCGCATCTTCTCCGACCCCGACACCGGGCGGCTGGTCGCGCGCGTCCAGCGGGAAGTGCAGGCCATCGCGGTTGCCGAAGGCGCAACGCCCGAGCCCATGCCGCCCTACACGAACGCGGAAGCCCTGGCTTCACCGGACGAGGAGACTGCAACTGCGTTCGTGCACCAGGCGGGCGCCTACTTCCGGCAGTATGCCCCCCTGCACAAACACTCCATGCTGCAGGACCTCGAACGCGGCAAGCGGCTGGAAGTGCACGAGACCTTGGGCGATCTGGTCGCTCGCGGCGACCGGCTGGGCGTCCCGGTGCCCGCCATCGATGCCGGCTACCGCATGATCGCGGCTCTGGACCGCGTTATCCGCGGGGAGTCTGTGGCATGAACGGATCGGCCTCCTACCCTGCGCCGGCTCCTGACCGGCTGACGCTCTATGGCAGCTTCACCTCCAGTTCGACATTCAAGCCGATGCTGTTCCTGGCGCTCTCCGGCCTGCCGTTCGATTTCCGCACGGTGAACCTGAAGCACGGTTGGCAGAACGAGCCCGCTTACCGGACCGTCAACCGGTACGGCAAAGTGCCGGCCCTGCAGCACCGTGGTCTGACCGTCGTCGATTCCAACGTGATCCTCGATTATCTGGCCCGCACGACCGCCCGCTTTGAGCCGGCGAGCGAGCAGGATCGCTGGCAGGCGCGGGAATGGTTGGCTTGGGAGGCGGGGAATCTCACCAATGTGGCGAAAGTGCGCCACTACAGCCGCTTCCGCGAGGTCGATCCCGCGGTGATGGCGTACTACCGGCCTCTCGCGGAGGAGGCGCTGGCCTTCGTCGATCAGGCACTCGCCCGCCGGGACTGGCTGGTTGGCGAGCGCTGCAGCATTGCCGATCTCGGCTGTTGGGGCCGCATGGTCTTTATGGCGGAAGGGGGTCTCGCCATCGAACGCTGGCCCAACCTCCTGCGCTGGAGCGGCGCAATCGAGGCCATGCCCGGCTACGCCTACCCTTACGACCTGACCCCGAAAAAGGACCGGTCCTTTCCAAGCCGCTAACCGCCTCGGGCGGCCAGCCGCCGCTCCCGCCACCAGATGAAAAAGCCGGAAGCAATGATGATGACCCCGCCGAGGAACGACTGCGACGCCGGTGTCTCCGCCCAGACGAAATAGCCGATGGCCAGCGCGAACAAGATCTGGGTGTAGTCGAACGGCGCCAGCACCGTCGCAGGCGCATGGCGGTAGGCGATCAGGAAACCGTATTGAGCCACCGCACCGAGCGTGCCGATCAGCAGAAAGATCAGCCAGTCCTTCGCGGTCGGTGTCACCCAGACCCACGGCATGGCCGCCCCCGCAATCGCTATATTGGCGAGCGCGTAAAGAAAATAGATGCGGTTTGCTGGCTCCCGCTTCGAAAGCTGGCGGATGGAAACCACTGCCATCGCATAGAAAAAGGCGCCGCCAAGTGCGATCAACGCCACCCAATTCAGGCCGCTGCCCGGATTGACAATGATCAGGACACCGCCGAATCCCACCAGCGCTGCGATCGCCCGCCGCCAGCCCACCGGCTCCTGCAGCAGCGGCACGGAGAGCACGGTCAGGAACAACGGCATGGCGAAACTGATCGCCGTCACGGTTGCGATGGGCATGCGTGTCACTGCGTAGAACATCGCGAAGGTCGCGGCGAGACCATAGACGGCGCGCAATACATGGCCGAAGGGCCGGTCTGTTTGCCAAAGCGCCGGTCCGGTCCGCCAGAGGAAGGGCAGGCTGACCGCCAAGCCGATGATATAGCGCATTAGCAGGACCTGAAATGGAGAGTACCCCGCTCCCAGCAGCTTCACGCAGGCGAACAGCATGGCGAAAAAGAGCGAAGCGCAGCAGATCACCCCGATGGCGAAGCCGACGCGGGAGCCGTCACCCGATCCCGACAGCCCTGAGGGGGTCACGCCGGCTCACTGCCGGAAACGGGGGCCGCCGTTTTCGCAACCGCCATGCGCTCCCGGTGCCAGACATAGAGCCCCGATCCTGCCAGGACGGAAGCGCCAATAATGGTGAGCCAGTCGGGCACCGAGCCGAAGATGAAGACGCCGACAAGCGTCGCCCAAAGCAGCGTGAAGTAAGAGAACGGCGCCAGAATGGAGGCCGCTGCCATCATGTAGGCGCGGATCATCAGATACTGTGCCGCCAGATTGCAGGCGGCGACCACGATCAGGTAGACCCACTGCTCTCCGGTTGGCGGCTCGAATGCCACGATGCCGAAGGGGAGTATGGCCAGAAAGCCGGCGCCCGTTGACCAGATCATCACCGTCATCGGTCGTTCGGTACCACGCATGGCGCGGGTGATGATCAGGCTCGACGCCCAGCAAAGAGAGGTCACCAAGGGCAGTAGCATCGCCCAGTGAAAGTTTTCGCCGCCCGGCCGCAAGATCAGCAACACCCCGCCGAAGCCGAGCACGACGGCCATCCAGCGCCGCATGCCAACCTTTTCGCCCAAAAACGGCACTGACAGGATCGTAACATAGAGGGGAGAGGCGAAACCGATGGCGGTGGCCACCTCCAGCGGCAAATATTTGAGCGCGTAGACGAAGGTGGTCGCCGTCCCGATCAGCAGAACGCCGCGCGCCACGTGAAGCCAGGGCCGCGACGTGGCCAGCGGCCGGTCCTTCCAGTGGTAGACCGTCCATGGTGCCAGTGCGGTCAGAACGATGGCGTAACGGAAGGTCATGATCGACTCCGGCGCCATGCCGGTCTCGGTCAGAACCTTCGCCAACGCGTCCATGGTGACAAAGACCATGGTCACGGTCACGACCAGGCCAATGGCGAGCCCGGGCCGGTCAGGTGCGGCCAGAGGGGCGGGGCGAACGGTGGACGCCATCGGCGCGCGGACTGCGTCAGGCGTTGGCGATGAAGTTGCGGAGAAGCCCGGTCACTCGCTCCGCCTGTTCCTGCTGCACCCAATGGCCGGCACCTTCGAGCAAATGCGCGCCCTGGAAATCGCTGCACGCGCGGGTCTGCATCGCGTCAAACGCACCGGGAGTCTGATGCACGCCCCAATCGCTCGCGCCGGAGACGAAGATTGTCGGGATGTCGATGGTGCGGCCGCCGAAGACCTGCAACTCGGCATCGAAACGGCCGGTGGTGCGGCAACGGTACCACTCCAACCCGCCCTGGAAACCATTGCGCTGATACTCGGCAGCGTAGACAGCCAGTTCATCCTCCGGCAGCCATCCGCAAGCAGCGATCTCCGCAGCAGAAGGCATCTCGTGCGCCACCGTCTCCGGCATGGTCTCGCCCAGGTCCATGACATAGTAGGTCGGCAGCTTTGCCAGTTCCACCGCGGTCCAGGCTTCCAGTGGATGCGGCTTATTCCCCTTCCAGTCGGCGCTCTTGTGGTGGAAATAGGCCCGCAGGAACGCATGCACGCCTTGTTTTGCTCCCCACATGTCCTGATTGGCGAGCTTCGTTGAATAGTACCATTGATAGTGCTTGCGCGGCCGCTCCAATGCCGCCAGGGCCACGTGCACGTCCTGTCCAGGCGCTTTCGGCGCCACGCTGGGCGGCCCGGCAAATGGCGCGCTCATTAGGGCACAGCGCTTGAACACGTCCGGCCGCAGAAGGCCGGCCCACGCCGCCACCATCGCGCCGAAGTCGTGACCGATCACGGCCTCCGCCTCCGCGTATCCGAGCGTTTGCATCAGCCCGAGCACATCCCGGACCAGGTTCAGCACACGGTAGGAGGCGAGATCGCCGTCGAAGCGCGGATCCCAGCCAAGGGTGCGTCCGTAACCGCGCTGGTCCGGCGCCACCACGTGGAAGCCAGCCTCCGCCAGCGGCACCATCACCTTGCGCCAGCTATAGGCCAGTTCCGGGAACCCGTGCAGCAGCAGGACCAGTGGCCGGTCCGGCTCCTGCCGTCCGGCCTCGAGGTAGTGCATGATCAGGCCGTTGCCATTGTCGCAAAAGCGCGAGCGGATGCCGGTCGCGACAGGCGCGTTCGGGTAGGCGATGGACATAGGGCGCGGCGTTCCCTTGGGAGGATTATCGCCGCGAGCCTATCATGCCACGCGCCGCGGTCGATAAGAATCCTGCTGGACGGCCGGCTCACCTACAGGCTGATAGAGGTAGTCACGGGTCAAAGGCACCGCCGTCTGTTCCTTGCTCAACTGGAACTGGATGACCATATGGCCATCGCGCCGGAACCCCATCTCCGAACCGGCCAAGTAGAACTCCCACATCCGGCAGAAGCGTTCGTCGTAAAGCTCTTTTGCCTCGTCCCAGCTAGCCATGAACGCTTCGCGCCATTTCCGGAGCGTCTCGGCATAGTGTAAGCGCAGGCATTCCATGTCGTCGGCCCAGAGCATCGACCGTTCGATCGAACCGACCGCCTCGGAGGGCGCCGGACAATACCCGCCGGGAAAGATATACTTGGCGAGCCAAGGATTGGTCGGCCGCGGCGGATTCATCTGCACGATGGTATGAATGAGGGCGACGCCGTCATCCGTCAACCGATCGCGCACGCATTTGAAGAACGTATCGTAATTGGGCACGCCGACATGCTCAAACATGCCGACGGAGACGATCCGGTCGTAGATTCCCGGTTCGTCGCGGTAATCGCGCAAATGGAACTTCACCCGGTCGGAAAGCCCCCGCTCTTCCGCCTTTTTTACGGCGTAGGTATGCTGTTCTTCCGAAAGCGTAATTCCGGTAACGCGGGCTTTGCAGTTTTCGGCCAGATGCATGGCCATTCCGCCCCAGCCACAACCGATATCCAGCACCGTCTGCCCCGGCTGGATTTGAAGCTTGCCGGCGATGTGATTCAGTTTGGCTAGCTGCGCCTCCTCCAGCGTCATATCCGGCCGGGCAAAATAGGCGCAAGAATACTGCCGTCGCGGATCAAGGAACATTTCGTACAGCTGGTCGGAAAGGTCGTAATGATGCGCCACGTTCTGCTTGGATTGTCTGATCGGGTTGGCCTGGGCCAACCGGCGGGAAGCCAAGCGCCATCCGGTCATCACCCGGTCTACCCAATCGACCGGTGTCCGCCCGATGTTGCTGGCGACGAGATCGAGGAAGTCGTAAATCGTGCCGCCTTCCTCGACCGTGAGGGTACCGTCCATGTAGGCCTCGCCAATAATCAGGCGGGGGTTGAAGGCCAGCTGCCAGTGAAGGGACCGCTTGTGCAATTTGATCGTCACGCTCGGGAATTCCGGAACGGGTTGCCCGAAATCGTGACGGCGGCCGTTTGCATCGATGACGGACAAACGGCCCTGGTGAATCACTTTGCGGAGCAAAACGGCAAACAGCACATGCGCCTCCCATCAAGATAGGTTTCCTCATGCCGCTGCACCTAGGCGGGAACGAGGCCTGCAGCAGCGCAATTGTTTCAACTGGTATTCTGGCGTAAGAAATCCAAGGTTCAAGACTTTGTGAAAGTCACCGGACGGCGGTTTAGAGAAGAAATGACACTACAAAGCGCTCAAAGGCACCTCTCCGCATGTCACTCGGAGAGGCGAATTCGAGGTTATTCGACTGTGTCAACGCCCCGG
>CAYYSC010000092.1:0-2422 GCA_964474065.1 uncultured Rhodospirillales bacterium
AGGTCGGGTTCAAAGCCACCGGTCTCTACCGCACTGCCAAGCCCAAACCAGCCAGGCACGGCGTAGCGGGTCTGCGACCAGGCGAATACCCAGGGAATTGCCCGCAGGCTGTTGAATTCCAAATTCTGCTCCTCGCCCGTCCGCGCTACGGGTCGCGAGGCAAGAGGCAGCCGGCCGATATGGCGGACGGGCGTCGCCTCGAGATACCAAGGCCAAAACTCTTCGTCCTCGATCAGGGAACGGTAAGCCGTCATTGCGTGCTGGCCGAGTTTCCGGAATTTCTCTTCCTCCGCCTCGTTCGATGGCTGCTTGTCGCCTTCACTGCATCCAGTCGCGACAAGAAGGGCGTGCATGATCTGCTCCAGGTGGCGCGCCGCCAGCAGCACCGACCCATAGCGGAATGAGATCACCTCGCCCTGTTCCGTGAAGCGCAGCCGGCCATTATGATAGGCGGGAGCTGATGCCAGGATTGTTTGGTTGGCGAGACCGCCGCCACGCTCCACCGATCCGCCGCGGCCGTGGAACAGCCGGAACGCCACTCCCTGCTCACGGCAAACGCGCGCAATGTCCTCCTGCGCCCCGTGGAGCAAGCGGTTCGCCATCCAGAACCCGCCGTCCTTGTTGCTGTCGGAATAGCCGATCATAATCTCTTGAAAGCTACCGCGCCCCGCCAACTGGGTACGCCATGCCGGCTGGGCAAATAGAGCCGCGAGCCGCTCTCCGGCCTCTGACAGGTCGTCGACCGTTTCGAACAGCGGAACAACATCGATTGGTGCATGGCCGCGGTCGCCGCCCTGCTGCCAAAGCCCGGACTCGCGGGCAAGCAGCAGAACCTCGAGCGCATCGCTAACGGCGTGTGTCATACTGATCACGTACGCGCCGATGGCGTCGGGCTCACGGTCCCGGGCCGACTGCGCCAGGCTGAGGACCTCCAGAATATCCTGGGCCGCCTCCGGCCATTGCGTGTCATGGAGCAGCGGTTGTGGCTCCTGCAGCGCCTGTTCCAGGACGGTAAGCCGCTCCGTCTCCGGCAGCGCCCGATAGTCATCAGCCTTGCCGGCTGCCCTCAGGATCGCCGCCACCGCTTTTTCGTGGACAGCGCTATGCTGACGGATGTCGAGTGCAGCCAAATGGAAACCGAATGTTCGGGCCAGGATCAAGGCACGCGCGATGTGGCCGCGGCGGGCAATCGGGCCGAGCCCCGATTCGACAAGCGAGTCTCTCATGAGTTCGAGGTCGCGGACATAATCGGCGGCGCGGTAGGGAGCGGCTCCCTCTGCCGCAGGGTTGCCGAGGATGGCGGACAGACGCTCTTTCATGCAGGCGATTTTCAACTGGTAGGGAGCATCCGCAAAGCGCGCCTGCGTCCGCTGCTCCAGGGAAACGCGCTCCAGGTCGGCCGCAATCGAAGTACGAAGGGCTGAAGAGGCAGGGGCCTGGCGCTCGGAAACGCTAAGTTCGTCCGCAAGTGTACCGAGTTCTGTGAGATGGCGTTTTATGGCTGCCTGACGATGCGCATCAAAGGTCCAGCGCGTCACGGCAGGCGTGACGTTGGGATTTCCATCGCGATCGCCGCCGATCCATGAGCAAAACCGCAGGAACCCGGGCGGTTCGCGGATCGCCCCGTAGTGGCGCGAAAGCGCCTGCTCCACCAGCCGCGCCAGTTCCGGCACGCTATTCCAGATCGTCCCAACGAGGTAAGTAATACCGTGTTCCACCTCCTCTTCGACCTCAGGCCTTTGGGAACGCATGGGCTCCGTCAGCAGCAGGAGGGAAATCTCCTTTCGCAGCGCCTCGCGAGCGGTGAGCCTCTCGCCTTCCGTCATGTCTGCCCGCTGAAGCGCTGCAAGTTGTTCGCCAATTCGCTGCAGTCTTATCAGTACCGCCCGGCGACTGGATTCCGTCGGATGCGCGGTTAGCGTCGGGCGGATGTCGAGACGCCGGAGACAGTCTTCTGCCTCCTCCAGCGAGCAACCGGCCTCCTTCAGTTGCCTGACGGCTTCATCGATGGATTCCGACGGCGGCTCCCGCTCGCCTGGCGATCTGCGTTCTCGGTTAATGCGGCTGATTTCCTGCTTTTCCGCAGCATTCAACAGTTGGAACCAAGTCAACCCCATGCGGAGCAACGCTTCAATCTGGCTTGCCGTCAGCCCCTGTATTTTCGCGGTTGCCGCCGAATAGTCTCCGTGAGGGCTCCCTGCAGCGCATAGGGAGCGGAACTCTTCGAACAGCGCGATCGTCTCAGACCTGCCGGTTTGTTCCGCCACTTCTGCCAAGAGCTCGGACAGCGTCGCGATCTGGCGAACGATCGGCTGGCAGAAGGCGTCCGTGTACATCGCGTTGGTTGTGCTTATCTCCACAATCGTGGGGGCGGTTTATGGAGGTATAGTGGGATGAACCTGGTAGAGCGAAGAGTAGAATA
>CAYYSC010000092.1:2432-9089 GCA_964474065.1 uncultured Rhodospirillales bacterium
CCCGCCTGTTGAGCCTGTTTCGGCCATTCGCTGGTCATACGCGTTCCTTTCTCTTCCCCGCCTGACCAACTCTCGTCGGGGCGGCACCTGCGACGCGTCGGCTCGTGACGGCTTCGCCAGACGCCAGCCAGACGCCAGATCGCTTTTGCTGCGAAATGGTCGCGGCTGCTAACCCTTCAATTGATTTTCTTGTGACTTTGCTTCGATGGCTGCCGCCCGTGCGGGCGTGGCACAAACCCGCGACGCTCCCCCTTGAAGAACTCGGCCCGGATGCGGGTCCGAGCCGACCAATCAAGCTTGAAGGAGGCTGCTTTCCCCGGCGATTCCCTAACGGAGCTTCGACGCGGAAACAGCAATATATGGGTCCTCGCTTGCCAGATGTGGGTCGTCGCTGGCCAGGCACATCGCCGCCAGCGCGTCCCCATCCCGGATGCGGATGATGTTGTAGCCGGTTTCGATCAGGCCTTGCGTGGTCAGCTCCGTCAGCGCCCGTTGCAAGCGGGAGCGGGTGATACCCAGGAGGCGGGCGAGGTCATGCTGAGTAACCGCGGCCGTAGACCCGTCAGCCGCCAGCGCGCGTAGCCGGCGTGCCAAACGGACCTTGACCGGCAACGACAATACTTCCGCCAGCAAACGGAGGGCCGTCGTGAAGTTCTCATACGAGAGTTGGTAGAACGAATGCCAATGTTCCGGTCGCTCGGCCAGCAATTCAAACACCGCGGCTTGCGGCACAACAAAGGCCCTCGTCATCGTGGCTCCCCGAACCGACACCAGGCGGTTCTTCCGGGCAAGCAGGGCGAGATCGCCAATCCAGAAGCCGCAGCCCTCGCGGGTCACGGTCACAGGTTCGCTGTCGCCGACCGGGAAGGTGATGTCAACGCTGCCGGTGGCGATGCCGTATAGCCCGGAGGCGCCATCGCCAATGTCATAGATCAGTTGGTTGCGGTCGAACTCTACCCATCGTCCGGCGGTTCTGATCCAGTTACAGAAATCCTCGGGCTGCTCAGCCAGCCAGCCGCTCTTGCTCAGAGTTTGCAAGCCGAGCTCGTTTTTCCCTCCGATTTTCATTGACATTGCCTCAAATAGGTCAAACCCGTCGGAAAATATAGGCTACAGGGTCGTTGCAGAGCAATCATAACATCCTTCGCCACGCTTCACCTTGGTGGAGAAACGCCGATTGCTAGAGGAAAAACCCGGTACGGAGGCAACTATTATGCGGCTTAAAAGAGGGACGCTAACGGCATTTGGTGCCGTAGCCGTCCTGGTCTGGAGTATCGCTGTCCAGGCGCAGGAGCAGAAACCCAATATTCTCGTCCTGTGGGGGGACGATATCGGGCAGTCCAATATCAGCGCCTACACGAAGGGCCTAGTCGGCTACCGCACGCCCAATATCGACCGCATCGCCGAAGAAGGCATGCTGTTCACCGACTACTACGGCGAACAGTCCTGCACCGCTGGCCGCGCCAGCTTCATCATGGGCCAGAGCGTTTTCCGCACTGGCCTGTCGAAAGTCGGTCTGCCGGGCGCCGATCTCGGCATGCAGGAGGAAGACCCGACCATCGCCGGCCTGCTGAAGGAACAGGGCTACGCCACGGGCCAATTTGGCAAGAACCACCTGGGCGATAAGAACGAGCATTTGCCAACGAACCACGGCTTCGACGTGTTCTTCGGCAATCTCTACCATCTCAATGCCGAGGAAGAGCCGGAGAACGAGGACTATCCGCGCGACATGGTTCTGCCGAGCGGCGAGACCTTCCTAGAACAGTTCGGGCCCCGAGGTGTGCTCAGAACGCGGGTCGCCGAAGACGGTGAGCAGCATATTGAAGATACCGGGCCGCTGACCAAAAAGCGGATGGAGACCGTCGACGACGAGACCTCGGACGCGGCCATCGCCTGGATCCGGGAACAGCATGCAGAGGGCGTTCCTTGGTTCGCTTGGTGGAACGGCACGCGCATGCATTTCCGCACCCACGTGAAGGAAGAGCTGCGCGGGATTTCCGGCCAGGACGAGTATGCCGACGGGATGGTCGAGCACGACATGCACATTGGTAAGTTTCTGGACCTGCTGGACGAACTGGGCATTGCCGACAACACCATCGTCTTCTACTCGACCGACAACGGCCCTCACATGAACACATGGCCGGATGCTGGGCAGACACCCTTCCGCGGTGAGAAGAACACGAACTGGGAAGGCGGTTGGCGCGTTCCGGCGATGATCCGCTGGCCCGGCAAGATTGCCGCGGGCGCCGTTACCAATGAGATCGTGCACCACATGGACTGGTTGCCAACCTTTGTTGCCGCTGCCGGTGATCCAGAGGTGAAGGAAAAACTGAAGACTGACGGAGTAACAGCCATTGGCCGGGATTACCGGGTCCATTTGGACGGTTACAATATCCTCCCGCTCTTGACCGAAGAGACGGACAAGAGCCCGCGCAATGAGATCTTTTACTTCTCAGACGATGGCGACCTTACGGCATTGCGCTACAACGACTGGAAGCTGATTTTCATGGAGCAGCGGGAGGCAGGCACGATGGCGGTATGGCAGTACCCATTCGTGCCGCTCCGGCTCCCATACATCTACAATCTGCGTCGTGATCCCTATGAGCGGGCGACGATCACATCGAACAGCTACTACGAGTGGTTGCTGGACCGAGCTTACCTGCTGGTGCCGGCGCAGGCCTATGTCGGCAACTTCCTGAAGACGTTCGTGGAATTCCCGCCACGTCAGAAAGCGGCGAGCTTCAGCCTCGATGACGCCATGGAGAAGTTGGAAATGCCTAGCGGGGCGCAGTAGGGGAGACCCTGCTGCGGTGAGCGAGTGCGGCCCTCTCATCCGCGAGAGGGCCGGCCTTGTCTTGATTGGAGCCGGTTCGATGAAAATTCTTTTCCTTGCGTTCTTGGTATTCGTCCTTTCCGCCACCGGCGCTCTTGCCGATCCATTGCCTTCCTGGAATCCGGGAGCGGCGAAGCAACGGATCGTGGCGTTCGTGGACCGTGTCACCGACCCGCAAAGCAGCCACTTTGTGCCCGCCGACGAACGGGTTGCCGTCTTCGACAACGATGGCACGCTCTGGTCGGAACAGCCGGTTTACTTCCAGCTCATGTTCGCGCTGGACCGGTTGCGCGAGATGGCGCAGGCGGACCCGTCCATTCTGAAAAGCGACGTGCTGAAGGCCGCCAACGCTGGCGACATGAAGGCGCTCATGGCAGCCGGCACCAAGGGGTTGCTGGAGGTGGTCACGGCCACACACTCCGGCCTGGCAGTTGACGAGTTCAACAAGGAAGTTCGGGCTTGGTTGAAGACAGCGCAGCATCCGACCAAGAAGCGCGGCTATGACACGCTAATCTATCAGCCGATGTTGGAGTTAATGAGGTATCTGCGGGACGAGGGCTTCAAGACCTATATCGTCTCGGGCGGTGGTGTGCACTTCATGCGGGCATTTGTTGAGCGCGCCTACAAAATCCCCCCGGAGCAGGTGATCGGCAGCGCCGGCAAATCAAGCTATCAGGTGCGCGACGGCGTGCCGGTCATCATGAAAGACCCCGGCATTGCCTTCATCGATGACAAGGAAGGCAAGCCCGTCGCCATCGACTCGAAACTTGGCAGGCGGCCAATCTTTGCCGCCGGAAATTCCGACGGCGACTTCCAGATGCTGGAATGGACCACCGCAGGCGACGGTCCGCGCTTCGCCATGATCATCCACCATACCGACGCCGAACGAGAATGGGCCTACGATCGCGAGAGCCATGTGGGCAAGCTTGACCGGGGCCTGGAAGAAGCGGGGCAGCGTGGCTGGCAACTCGTGGATATGAAGCGCGACTGGAGCGTGGTCTATCCGCGTTTGCCCTGACAGCGGAACCAAAACAAGGCCGCCTGAGAGGCCGTGCAGGGAAAGGATGAGACTTATGGCCGGAAAGAGGCCATTCTTTTCAATGCTGGCTGCGATGGCTTGGCTCATGGTTGGGTCGCCTGATGCCTGGGCCATGGGCCTATGCGAGGGATATTCCGGCATGCCGGCTGCGTCCCCGGCATTGCACCCGGGCATGGTTCGCATCGAAGGCGGTGCGTTCATCATGGGGGAAGACGAGGCCCGGCCGGAAGAACGGTCGGAGCACCCTGTCACTGTGTCCCCGTTTTGGATTGACCGGCACGAGGTGACGAACGCGCAGTTTGCGCGGTTCGTTGCCGCAACAGGTTACCAAACACTGGCGGAGACCGGCCTCGACCCAGCCCGTTATCCGGAATTGCCGAAGGAGTTGTTGGAACCCGGCTCGATGGTGTTTTCACCGCCGAAAAACCCGGTCGCTCTTGCCGACCCGTTGCGCTGGTGGAAGTACCTCAAAGGAGCCAATTGGCGCGAGCCTCTCGGCCCCGGAAGCAGCATCGAAGGGAAGGAAAACCATCCGGTCGTGCATATTTCCTGGATCGACGCGCGCGCCTATGCCCGATGGCTCGGCCGCGACCTGCCGACGGAGGCGGAATGGGAATTTGCCGCCCGCGGCGGTCTGGAGCAGGCGCGTTATGTCTGGGGCGATACCTACGACCCGCTGGAGGGATGGAAGGCAAACATCTGGCAAGGCAGTTTTCCGCAGGCGAACAGCAGTGCCGACGGCCACACTCGAACCGCGCCAGTCGGTTGCTATCCGCCGAACGCCTACGGTCTCTACGATATGGCCGGGAATGTGTGGGAATACGCTCGCGACCTCTGGCTCCCCGGCCACCGACCTGAGGCGATAACCGATCCAACCGGGCCAAAGCTGCGCGCCGCCCTCCGGTTCGCCGGGCCGGCCGGACCCTCCGTTGTCGTGAAGGGCGGATCCTTCCTTTGCACACCCCAATATTGTCTTCGCTACCGGCCATCCGCCCGCCAGCCGCAGGAAGTCGGGCTCGGCGCCAGCCATATCGGCTTTCGCACGGTGCTCCGGGACCGTTGAGCGCGGCCGGGATGGGCGCCGCTGTGGTGGAAAAATATGGTTCCGTTTTCACCGGTTATTAGCCGCATCCGCCGTTAATCTCGGCTCGTCGGGCCATGAATACGAAATTAGATAAATCAGCCTTCACAAGGCTAAAAAAGTATGCGATCGTATACAATACGATGGTTTTCGGCAGATTCTTGAAGCTTGGCGGCGAGGCAAAAGCAACCATGTTTTCCCATTCGTTCGAGCGGGCTAGCCTGCCCAGCTTCCGGGGTGCGATGCAGATTGTCTTTGCTGGAGCCATCCTGCTCCCCTGTCTAGCCAATGCTGGCGCGCTACCCCCTCTCCCCGCCCTTCCGATGTTCGCGACACCCCGTAGTATAGACGGGAGCGGCAACAATATCGCTAACCCCAGTTGGGGCGAAGCCGGCACGCAAGTCATCCGTTTGGCCGATCCCGATTATGCTGACGGGGCTAACGAGCCCGCCGGCGCGTCGCGACCCTCGACGCGCGTGGTCAGTAACGCCATCGCCGCGCAAAACGGCAGCATTCCCAGCAAGAAAGGGTTCTCCTCCATCCTGTGGGGTTGGGGGCAATTTCTGGCGCACGACCTCGATCTGATGCATACGGGCAATGAGGATTTCAACATCCCGGTCCCGCCCGGTGACTTCGGCGGAGCGATTACGGAGATTCCGCTGAAGCGCTCTGTCTTCGATCCGGCGACCGGGACGGGGCCTGGAAACCCGCGGCAGCAAGTGAATGCACTGACCAGCTATATCGACGCCAGCATGGTTTACGGTTCCGATCCGGTGATGGCGGCAAACCTGCGGACGAATGGCGGTACAGGGGCGCACCTTCGTACCAGCGCCGGCAATCTTTTGCCGGTCGAGAAAGGCTTTTTCGTCGGGGGCGACGAGCGCGTGAACGAGAACGCGATGCTCACGTCGTTCCATACTCTCTTCGTGCGGGAGCACAACCGCCTGGTGGATGCGATCAAGGCGGACAACCCCGCGATGACTGACGAGCAAGTTTATCAGAAGGCACGCCATACGGTCGCCGGGCAGATCCAGGCTATTACCTATAACGAATACCTGCCGCTGATCCTTGGGGAGAACAGCGGCCTCCCTGCGTATGGCGGCTATGATGAAAGCGTGAACGCAACAATCGCGAACGTGTTTGCCACCGCTGCTTTCCGGGTCGGTCATACCCAGCTTAACGCCGCCATCCGCTTCGAAGGCTTGGATGGGACGGAGAATCTGGTGCCGCTGGAGCAGTGTTTCTTCAATCCCGGGTGCTTCACCGCGCACGGTGTAGGCGCCACGCTTGTCGGCATGGCGGGGCAGAGGGCACAGGAAATCGATACCAAGCTCGACGACGCCATCCGGAACATGCTGATTACGGCGCCTGGCGTGACCCAGGGCGTCGATCTGACGGCGATCAACATGCAGAGGGGCCGGGACCATGGCCTGCCGAGCTATGGCGAAATGTTGGCGGCGCTGAATCTCGGCGAAAGCACCATTCCCGATTCCTTGAAAGCCGACCTGCTGGCGCTGTATGGTAGCCTTTCGGAAGTGGACGTCTATATCGGCGGGCTGGCAGAGGCGCATTTCGGGGACGGGGTCGTCGGCAAACTGTTTCACGCCGTTCTCTCCGACCAGTTCCTGCGCCTGCGCGAGGGCGACCGTTTCTTCTATCTGAACGGCGAACTGTTCGACCCGGCGTTTTCCGGATGGCTGGATA
>CAYYSC010000093.1:0-9076 GCA_964474065.1 uncultured Rhodospirillales bacterium
CTTCCATGAAGAAGTTCATGCCGATGGCCCAGAAGAAGCTGAGCCTGGGCGCAAACGCGTCGATATCCAGACCCGCCGCCTTGCCCGCCCGCACATACTCCACGCCGTCCGCCAGCGTGTAGGCCAACTCCAGATCCGCCGTCGCGCCGGCTTCCTGCATATGGTAGCCGCTGATGGAGATCGAGTTGAAGCGCGGCATCTCCTTCGACGTGTACTCGAAAATGTCCGAGATGATCCGCATCGAGGGCTGCGGAGGGTAGATATAGGTGTTGCGGACCATGAACTCCTTCAGGATATCGTTCTGAATGGTCCCGGTGAGCTGTTCGTGGCTGACGCCCTGCTCCTCCGCCGCGGCGATGTAGAGGGCGAGAACGGGCAGCACCGCGCCGTTCATCGTCATCGAAACGCTCATTTCGTCGAGCGGGATGCCATCAAACAGCGTGCGCATGTCGTAGATCGAGTCGATGGCAACGCCCGCCATGCCCACGTCCGCCGCGACACGCGGATCGTCCGAGTCGTAGCCGCGGTGGGTTGGCAAGTCGAAGGCGATGGAGAGGCCCTTCTGCCCCGCCGCCAGATTGCGCCGGTAGAAGGCGTTCGAATCCTCCGCCGTGGAAAAACCCGCATACTGGCGGAGCGTCCACGGCTTGTTCACGTACATGGTCGGGTAGGGACCGCGCAGATAGGGCGCGATCCCCGGCATGGTGTCGAGGAAATCGAGCCCTTCCAGGTCGGCCGATGTGTAGACCGGCTTGACCCCAATGCCCTCCGGCGTCTCCCAGGGTTCCGGCTTGCGGCCAAGCTCCGCCTCGGCAGCCTCTTCCCATGCGCTCAGGTCCACCGCGGGCGGCGGCGCGTTGTCAGGCTCCAGATGAACGTCGGCAAAGCTCGGAATGGTGCTCACGGCTGAATCCCTATAAGCGGGTCGTGCTGTCGATTGTGACCCAACTCTATCATTGCAGGCTTGCCCTGAACAGATTGACCATTGGAAGCTGGGCCCCAGGATAGCCGTGCTGGTATGGACATGGATGCCCGGAACCGTTTGCCCTCAAGGCCGTTATTATCAGCAGATTAACGAACCGCCCACAACGCGACACACGACGGAGCGATGGCCAAGCAGTCGCCACCAACAGAGTCATCCGGGCGGCCGGGAAGCTCGGCAAGTACGCCGCTGGCGATGCCCCGGCGCGGCTGGATCCAGATCCTGCGGCGGGTCTGGAACGCGGTGAACCAAGACCATGTGTCGGTGGTGGCGGCCGGAGTCGCGTTCTTCGCCCTGCTGGCGGTTTTTCCAGGCATCGGGGTCTTGGTTGCCATCGCCGGCCTGGTGCTGGAGCCAGCAGAGGTCGAGCAGCAACTGAGCTCCCTGATGGTAGCCGTGCCGGAAGACGCTGCCCTAATCTTGCAGGATCAGGCCAAACGCGTAGTGGCCGGGTCAGAGGGGGCTATCAGCCTGGGCGCGGTCGCGGGTTTGTTGCTCACCCTCTACAGCGCTTCCTCCGGCATGCGGAACCTGATCGAGGGAATGAACATTGCCTATGGGGAGGAAGAGAAGCGCGGCTTTATCAAGAAGGCGTTGGTCGCCGCCCTTCTGACGGTGGGCGTGGTTGTCGGCTTTCTCGTTGCCGTCGGCTTGGTAATCGCGCTGCCGATCGTGTTCCAAACGATCCCCCTGGGTGGCTACGCGGAAACCATGCTTGCTTTGGCACGCTGGCCAATTCTGGCCCTGGTCATGATCGTCGGCCTGGCGGTCGTGTACCGTTTCGGACCCAGCCGCTCGAACCCGCAATGGCAATGGGTCAGTATCGGCGCAGTGGTCGCAACCCTGATCTGGATTATCGGTTCCGTTGCGTTCTCCGCCTATGTCCGGAATTTTGCCAGTTACAATGAGACCTACGGTTCCCTCGGCGCCGCCATCATCCTGCTGATGTGGCTGTGGCTCAGCGCCTTTGCGATCTTGCTGGGCGCCGAACTGAATTCGGAATTGGAGCACCAAACCGAAAAAGACACGACCGTAGGATCGCCAAAGCCCATGGGCCAGCGCGGGGCCGTCAAGGCCGATACCAGACCGACTCAGCCGTGATCTATTTTGCCAGTGCGTCGCCGACCTCGCGCAGTTGGGTCCGCGCCCGCAACAGGTAGAAGCCTTGGGCGGAAAGGTGCGAGGGGACGATTAATCCGTCCTGTGCGCCGTTTGCCACGATGAAGGGATACATCTCCGCGGCAACCTTCAGACTGGCCATCATCTGCGCCCAGATTCCGGACGCTTCCTTGTCTGCAATGACGTTGTTGAAGTCCACACCGACATCGCGCAGCAGCAGATAATAAGCATAGACCCTGCCCTTGATATCCATGAACAGGTCATCGGCCTTGCTGTCGAAATAGCCCGCATTGCTCTCCATCGTCCGCTTGTCGAGCGCTGCGGAAGCGGCGCCGAGATCGGCCGCGATCCGGTCGAGTAGTGCGATCAGATTGTCGGCACGCTGGTCATAGACAGCATTGCCGTTCGCAAGGCGTTCGTTGTAACGGCGCAGAGCTTCGGCGCCGTCCATGTAAAGCTGATGCGAAGGCTTCTGCACCAGGATGCTGCCGCCCGAGAGATACCAGCGCGTCGGCTCCGTCTTGAGCAGGCCCGCCGCCTTGTCGAGGTCCGGATCGATGGCGCTGGAGCCGCGCGTGCGCCCCAGCTGGTCGCCCATCTCGATGGCAAACCGGCTGATGGCGTACATCATGCCCATCTGGAAGTTGGGCATATAAGAAAGTGCCGCAGCCGGATGCCAGAAGGGCTTGTTCGGGGCCCACTGTTCCGCCTCCCGTTCGATTAGCATCACGGCCGTCGCCACGGCCTTGCTCCCACCCTCCGGTGAGATGCCCGGCCCAGGCTCCGCCGCGACTTCATCGTTGACCTCGTAGAACAGAGCCATCCCCAGGGGATAGTAGAGTACCAGCCCCACGACAACCGCCAGCACCGGCCATCGGATCCAAGGATTACGCCCGATCCACGTTCGCGCCAGTGCCCGGGAGGCATCCATAGGCACCCTGGATACTCTTCCAAGCATTTCCCGCATAGCCCACTCTTCCCATGTAATGGCTTAGCCGGCAATAAATGCGGGCTCCAGTCCGCCAGGGAAAGAGGTCCAATGCGCACGGAAGAGCCGAAAACGATCCGTCTGGAAGATTATCGTCCGCCAGCATTTCTGGTGGACCACGCGGAGTTGACCTTCGATCTGGAGGAAAGCGCCACCATCGTCCGCTCGTTCCTGGCAGTACGCCGCAATCCAGATTATGGAGAGCCGGATGCGCCGCTTTTCCTCCACGGGGAGGCGCTGCAACTGCAGGACATCACCATCGACGGGTGGCAGGTGGCCGAGGATGCACTCAGCGTGGACGAAGCGGGTTTAACGGTCCGGACCGTGCCCGATACTTTCACCCTCGCCACCCGCGTGCAAATCGACCCTGCCGGCAATACGCGACTCGAAGGACTTTACCGTTCGGGCAGCGCCTTCTGCACCCAGTGCGAGGCGGAAGGCTTCCGCCGCATCACCTACTTCCCCGACCGGCCAGACGTCATGGCAACTTTCAAAGTCACGATCCGAGCGGACAAGAGCGCCTGCCCCGTCCTGCTGTCCAACGGCAATCTCGTGGACAGCGGCGATTTGGAGGACAGCCGTCACTATTCGGTCTGGGAGGACCCGCACCCGAAACCGTCCTACCTGTTTGCACTGGTGGCGGGAAATCTGGAGGCGATTACCGACCGTTTCATCACTTGCATCGGCAAGCCGGTTGATCTGTACATCTACACCGAGCCGGGACAGAGCCATCGCGCGACCTACGCCATGGATGCCCTTAAGCGTTCGATGAAGTGGGACGAGGACGTCTACGGCCTCGAATACGATCTCCAGCGTTTCAACATCGTCGCGGTTGGCGATTTCAACATGGGCGCAATGGAGAACAAGAGCCTCAACATTTTCAATTCGAAATACATTCTGGCCGATCCTGAAACAGCGACCGACAGCGATTACGCCGGGATTGAGCGCGTCGTCGCGCACGAGTATTTCCACAACTGGACCGGCAACCGGGTGACTTGCCGCGACTGGTTCCAGCTCTCACTGAAAGAGGGCCTGACCGTTTTCCGCGACCAGCAGTTCTCCGCTGACATGCGTGACCCTGCGGTGCAGCGCATCGACGACGTCCGTACGCTGCGCAGCCGACAGTTTCCCGAGGACTCCGGGCCGACCGCGCATCCCGTGCGACCCGACTCCTACATGGAAATTAATAACTTCTACACACCGACCGTCTATGAGAAGGGTGCGGAGGTGGTGCGGCTGCTTCACAGCGCGCTAGGGCCTGAAGGCTTCCGCAAGGGCATGGACCTGTATTTCGAGCGCCATGACAATCAAGCGGTTACCTGCGACGACTTCCGCCAGGCTATGGCGGATGCGAATGGCGTGGATCTCTCCGATTACGCGGGCTGGTATAGCCAGGCGGGCACGCCCTGCGTCACCGCTAGCGGCACCTACGATCGCAATGCGCAGACCTATACGCTGACCTTGAGCCAGGAGACGCTGCCGACGCCCGGCCAGCCGGAGAAGCAGCCGCTGCCAATCCCGCTTGGAATTGGCCTTGTCGGGCCGGACGGGCAAGACATGCCGCTGACCCTGAAGGGCAAGCCGCTGGACCGGCCTTCGATCACGCTTTCGAGCGAGGAAGAATCCCTGGTGTTCGAGCAGGTGCCGGTCGAGCCCGCCCCTTCGCTGAACCGAGGCTTTTCCGCACCGGTCCTGCTGGACCTGATCATCGATCCGGAACAGCGCGGTTTTCTCGCTGCGAACGACCCGGACTCCTTCAACCGCTGGGAGGCGATCCAGCAGCTCGAAACGGACTCCATGCTTCTGCGCATGGCAGCGCCGGAGACGGAATGGCCGGCCGCGCTGATCGATGCTTTCGCGCGTAACCTCATGGCAGACGAGTTGTCACCGGCTTTTCACGCCGCCATGCTGACCCTGCCGAGCGAGGAGTACCTGGCAGAGTACCAGGAAATCGTGGATCCGGATGCCATCCGCTCCGTTCGGGAGTCCCTTCGCAAGGATCTCGCTCAGCGCTTCGCCCGCCAGTTCCGGCGGTTATACGACAGCCTGCGTACGAACGAACCGTTCAGCCCCGACGCGGAGAGCGCCGGGCGGCGCTCGCTCCAGAACGCCGCACTCAACTACTTGAATGCTGGGCCGGAAGGCAGCGCGCCGGCTGAGGCGCAGTTCAAAGCTGCCAACAACATGACGGACCGACTGGCGGCACTCAGCCTTTTGAATCAAGTGGAGGGAGAGCCACGGACCAAGGCCCTCGCCGCCTTCGAAGAGCGCTATCGGGACGAGCCGCTGGTTATGGACAAATGGTTCGCGCTACAGGCCACCGCACCGCTCCCGGGTGCGGCGGAGCGGGTGCGCGGCTTAATGGATCATCCCCGCTTCAGCCTGAAAAACCCCAACAAGGTTCGGGCGCTGATCGGCGCGTTCGCCATGGCCAACCAGACGGGCTTTCACGCCCGCGATGGCAGCGGCTACGCCTTTCTGTCAGAGCAGATCAAACGCCTCAACAGCATGAACCCCCAGGTCGCTGCCCGCCTTGTCGGCCCGCTTGGCCGCTGGCAGCGCTACGATCCGGAACGGCAGGCCATGATGCGGGCTGCCCTGGAGGATATCGCGGCAACGCCCGATCTGGCGCCGGACCTGTATGAGGTGGTAACGAAGTCGCTCTCGGCCTAATTCCCGCGGGTTCTTACCGGAGCGCCAATGCCCCCTCCCTATCCTTTCGCCGATGTCGCCGCTGCTCTGGACGCGACGGTGCGGGGTGACGGCACGCGCATTGTTGCGCGGTTGATGCACCCCCTGGAGGCCGACAGGCCTGACGATCTGATCTTCGTCATGGACCCTGCCCTGGCGGCCCGTCTGGACAAGAGTCCGGTGCGGGCCGCGATCCTGGCGGAAGGCATGGAGCCGCCGGCGGGCGCCTTGGAGGTCTGGGCCAGCGTGCCCCGCCCTCGCTTCGCCCTGGCCAAGCTCTTGGATCTCTTCGAGCGGCGGCCGCATGCGCCCGCGGGGGTACACCCGACCGCCGTCATCGAGGAAGGAGCCGAACTGGGCGAAGAAGTCTCCATCGGAGCGCTGGCGTACGTCGGCCCGCACGCGCGGATCGGCAGGAATACCATCGTCTTGCCACAAGCTTATGTCGGGGCCGATGCGCACGTCGGAACGGATTGCCTCATCTATCCGGGAGCGCGGGTGGGCGAACGCGTCGAAATCGGTGACCGTGTGATCATTCACCACAATGCCAGCCTCGGCAGCGACGGTTTTTCGTACGTGACGCCGGAGCAGGCAAGCTTCGAGGCAGCCAAAGGCATGGCCGACGAGGTCCAAATTACCATTCAGGGCCTTCGCCGGATCGCCTCGATCGGGACGGTACGCATCGGTGACGATGTAGAAATCGGCGCCTGCAGCGCCATTGACCGCTCCAACATCGGCGCAACGGTGATCGGCCGCGGGACGAAAATCGATAATCACTGCCAGATCGGTCACAATGTCCGTATCGGCGAGGACTGTTTGCTCTCCGGCCAAGTTGGACTGGCGGGCACTGTCAGGGTGGGTAACCGGGTGGTCATGGCCGGGCAGGTCGGAATCGCCGACCATCTGACCATCGGCGACGATGCCGTCATCGGTGCTGGCAGCGGATTGTGGAAGAATGTCGAGCCGCGGCAGGTCGTGGCAGGGTATCCTGCCCTGCCGAAAAGCAGGTTCCTGCGGCAGGAGATGGACATCGCGCGTCTGCCAAGATTGCTGAAGGATGTGGCAGCGCTGAAGAAGCTCGTTGCGGAAATGCGACAAAAGCAGGACGAATAGGTATCGCAGCCTTTGGAAAATCTTGCTATAGGCTGAATGAATCGGCCCAAACCCGACAAGGGAGGGCGTCGAGCGAGGCTAGATAATGGCGGAAGTGCGCGAAAAAATCGTCCAGATTATTGCCACCGAGTGCGAGGTTGAGCCGGAAAAGATCGTTCCGGAAGCCAGCCTGGACGAGCTCGGCATCTCATCGGTCGACTTGGTCCAGGTCATGTTCCAGGTTGAGGAGGAGTTCGACGTTTATTTGGCGGATGAAGAAGTCGGCGTTGATACCCAGAATGTCGGCCAGCTCCTCGACGCGGTCGAAAAGCTGATTCAGGCCAAAGCGGCCTAGGCGTTTTTTATCATGCATCGTGTGGTGATTACGGGGATCGGTTGCCTTTCCTCGCTGGGGCTTTCTGCACCCGCTCATATTGCAGCCACGCGGGAAGGCCGTAGTGGTGTCGCCGAAACAATGCTGGTCGATCCGGCCAAGCTGCAAAGCAAGATGGTGGCAGAGCTTAAAGGCTTCGATCCAACTGTCCACCTGGACCGCAAGGTGCTGGGCATGGTGGACCGCGTGTCAGAGCTGGCCCTGGTTGCTGCCGCGGAAGCGATCGCCGATTCCGGCCTCTCTTTCGAAGGTGAGTTGAGCCAGACAACGGCTGTCATCCTCGGCTCCGGGGTTGGCGGCATGACGACCGTGGACGAGAATTTTCACCGCCTTTACGCCGAAGAAGCCAAACGGTTGCATCCGTTCGTCATCCCGAAGCTCATGGCCAACGCTCCACCCAGCCAGATCACCATGAGCCAGGGGATCACCGGCCCGGCCTGGTCGGTGGCTTCCGCCTGCTCGTCGGCCAATCATGCCATCGGCAATGCCTTCATGATGCTGCGTTCGGGCGTTATCCGCGCTGCGGTCACCGGTGGAACCGAAAGCTGCATCACTTACGGTACGATGAAGGGCTGGGAAGCGCTGCGCGTCATGGCGCCTGATGTTTGCCGTCCGTTCACCAAGGACCGCAAGGGCATGATCATCGGCGAGGGCGCCGGGATCATCGTCCTAGAGCGGCTGGAAGATGCCCAACGGCGTGGCGCCAAGATCTATGGCGAGGTTGCCGGCTTCGGCATGTCGTCGGATGCCGGGGATCTTGTGCAGCCGTCCATGGAAGGCGCAGCGCGGGCTATCCGGAACGCATTGACTGACGGCGGCTTGAACCCGGAAGATATCGACTACGTCAACGCGCACGGCACCGGGACGCCGGCCAACGATCCAACGGAGACGGCTGCCATCAAAAGGGTGCTGGACGGACGGGCGAAAGAAATCGGCGTATCCTCGACCAAGTCGATGCACGGCCATGCGCTTGGCGCAGCCGGGGCGCTTGAACTGATCGCAAGCCTGGGCACCTTCGACGGAATTGTGCCGCCGACGATCAACTTCACCGAAGCCGACCCGGAATGCGATCTCGACTATATTCCGAATACCGCCCGCGAAGCCAAAGTGCGGGCGCTTCTGTCCAACAGTTTTGCCTTTGGCGGCTTGAACGCAGTTCTGGCATTGCGCCGTTTCAGTTAATATCTACCAGTACTAACCGTTCGGGCCTGTAGTTCAGCGGTCAGAACGCGCGGCTCATAACCGCGTTGTCGCAGGTTCGAATCCTGCCGGGCCCACCATTTCCTCGCGATAGTCCCTTCTCACAGCTTGACCGGATGAACCTTCTCTGGCCCGAGCATCAGCGCGAATGCCCGGGAGCGAAAAAGGCGCCGGACATCCGGGTCGCGGGCGCTCAGGCCACCGGTTAGCGCACCGAACGCCGGCATCACAAGCTGCGAGCCGTCAGTCACGAAACATCGGGCACCGACCGACTGGCCGCGTCTGCTTATTCGGATTTTCGGATGCAAATGGCCCGCCACCTCGCCCGGTTCGCGGGCGTTGGGCTCGTGCCGGAAAACGAGGGGGCCTTCCCGCCATTCCTCCCGGACCAACCCCTCCAGCGCGGCAGGGGGCAGAGGATCGTGGTTTCCGGCAAGCCAGATCCACTCACATTGCTGCACCACGCCGGTCAGGACGTCGGCCACGCCTGGATCTCCCTGCACGGTCCTGATGGTATAATCGAAGGAGGGCACAGCGGCGAGCTGGGGATAGATCAGCCGAAATACTTTGACGGGGTGATGGATCTCGTCGAACAGGGCGACCCGAATCC
>CAYYSC010000094.1:0-9044 GCA_964474065.1 uncultured Rhodospirillales bacterium
TCTGATAAGCGGCTTCCGCTGGAGCTTTTATGGCGTTGCGGATGTCAACGTGTGGATCAGTCTGGCGGCGATCACCGCGTTCCTCACCGCGTGCCTGACGGCGACGTGGTGGGTGTTCAAGACGGGGTACAAGATCAAGAAATAGCGCCTACCGCTCCGCAGGCGGAATGTCTTTCAAGTTCACGACGAAAGCGGCGACCTCGTTCTTCGGATGCTTTAGGTGGACGCGTTTTTCCGACGACGGCTGATGGACGCGATTCACGGTTTCTCGCCTGGCTACTGCGGGGCGAATAGGACGGAAACAGAAGCCGCCGCCGCAATTCGGACAGACATTATGCAAATGCACCCCCACGCACTCGGCGCAGAAGGTGCATTCGTAACTGCATATCATGGCGTCGGTCGCATCCGGCGCCAGGTCCTTGTCACAGTACTCGCAGTTTGGGCGAAGTTGAAGCACGAAGGGCTCTCCCGACGCCGGACGGGAGTTACGCCGCCGCGGCCACGCCCTTTTCTTTAAGGACTTCTTCCAACTCACCGCTCTCGTACATTTCGCGGATGATGTCGCATCCGCCGACGAACTCACCCTTCACATAGAGTTGCGGAATGGTCGGCCAGCTGGAAAATTCCTTGATCCCCTGGCGGACCTCCATGTCCTCGAGAACGTTAACCCCATGGAACGGAACGCCCATGTGGCTCAACACCTGGACAACGGCGGCGGAGAAGCCGCACTGCGGGAACATCGGCGTTCCCTTCATGAACAGCACTACGTCGTTCGAGTCGACGGTCGATTGAATCTGCTCGTGAACCGGGTTGCTCATAGCAGCCTAAGCCTCCTGACTGAAAATGCGAATAAGTTTCAGGTATTATCGGGCACAGATGTTTGCAATGCAAGGGCATGCAATTCGTTGCCCATGCGACCCTGCAACGCCTGATAGACTAACTGGTGCTGTTGGACGCGGTTTTTACCCTTGAACGCCGCAGAGGTAATTTGCGCGGCGTAGTGATCGCCGTCCCCTGCCAAATCCTGAATCACCACCTCCGCATCGGGGAAGGCATCCTTGATCAGGTTTTCGATCTCATGGGCCGTCATCGGCATGGGCTCATTCCCTCCTGCAGGGCTGATTTCTAAGCAAGTCCTTCGGCGAAGGCTGGGAACCAGCCCTCGTGCGCGGCGCGCAAATCGGCCAGGGATATTGGACTCGCGCCGTTCAAAGTCAACGCGTGGCCCCTCGTGGTGCCCACCAGTTGCGCCGGAACGCCAGCCGCCGCGGCGTCCTGAAGAATACGGTCGGCATCGTGCACGGCCAGAAGATACCGCGCTTGGTCCTCGCCGAAAAGAGAGCCGGCAGAGGTATCGGCGATGTGAAGGTCAGCCCCGATGTTCCCGGCAAGCGCCATCTCCGCCAAGGCGACCAACAGACCGCCTTCTGACACGTCGTGGCATGCCTCGATTTGGCCTTGCTCGATCATGCCCCGTACCAGGTCGCCATTCTCGCGCTCGATCTCCAGGTCCACTTCCGGCGGTGGACCCGCCGCCCAGCCGGTGCGTCCCGCGACGTCGCGCAAGTACGCAGAGCAGCCGATATGTCCCTTGCTCTCGCCGATCAGGACGAGGGAAAGGCCTTCATCCGGCAGCGCCAGGCTGACGGCTTTCTCCAACTCGTTCAGCACGCCGAGACCACCGACGACGGGTGTCGGCAGAATCGCCTGTCCATTGGTCTCGTTATAGAGCGAGACATTGCCGGAGACGACCGGGAACCGCAGGAACGCGGCGGCTTCGGCCATGCCTTTCGTGCAGCCCACGAACTGGCCCATGATCTCCGGTCGCTCCGGCGACCCGAAATTCAGGTTGTCGGTCAGGGCCAGAGGTGTGGCGCCGACCGCGGTGAGGTTGCGCCAAGCCTCTGCCACTGCCTGCTTGCCGCCCAGAAACGGGTCCGCTTCACAGTAGCGGGGCGTGCAATCGCTGGTCAGCGCGAGGGCCCGGTCGGTGCCATGCACCCGGACTACTGCGGCATCACCGCCAGGGCCAATGCCGCCGATCACCAGCGTGTCGCCCATGACCGAGTGGTCGTACTGCTCCCAGATCCAGCGCCGTGATGAGCCATTGGGCCCGCCGAGCAGCTTCAGAAGCGGCGTGTGCCAGTCCGTGATCGCATCGAGCAGCGCCGAGTCGGCTGGGGGAGGGGGGACGGTCTCAATCCACGGACGGTCATATTCCGGCGATTCATCCGCGAGAGGCGGAATCGGCACGTCCGCAACCGCGCTGCCGTGCCAGGTCAGCACCATGCGGCCCGTGTCCGTCAGCTTGCCGACGACCGCGAAATCCAGTTCCCATTTGCGGAAGATCGCTTCGGCGGTGGCTTCCTCCCCGGGCTTCAGGATTATCAGCATGCGCTCCTGGCTTTCGGAGAGCATGATCTCGTAAGGGCGCATCCCGGCTTCGCGCATGGGCACCCGGTCAAGGCTCAACTCGACGCCAAGCCCGCCCTTGCTGGCCATTTCGAAACTGGAGGAGGTAAGCCCCGCCGCGCCCATATCCTGAATGGCGACAATGGCTTCGGTTGCCATCAACTCCATGCAGGCCTCGATCAGGAGCTTTTCCTTGAACGGATCGCCCACCTGCACGGTCGGACGCTGCTGCTCTGCCTCGTCGTCGAACACAGCGGAGGCCATGGTGGCGCCATGAATGCCGTCGCGGCCAGTCCTCGCGCCTACATAAACGACAGGATTGCCGGCGCCCTCCGCCTTGGCGGTGAAAATGCGGTCCGCGGGAGCGATGCCTACCGCCATCGCGTTCACGAGCGGGTTGCCGTTATAGGCCGGGTCGAACTCGCATTCTCCGCCGACGGTCGGCACGCCCACGCAGTTGCCGTAGCCGCCGATACCCGCCACCACCCCGGATACCAGGTGGCGCGTCTTGGGGTGCTCGGGGGAGCCGAAACGGAGGGCGTTCAGGATCGCCACCGGACGCGCACCCATGGTGAACACGTCCCGCAGAATGCCGCCAACGCCGGTGGCCGCGCCCTGGTAGGGCTCGATGAAGCTCGGATGGTTGTGGCTTTCCATCTTGAAGACAGCGGCGAGCCCCTCGCCAATCGCCACTGCTCCCGCATTCTCACCCGGTCCGTGGATCACCCAGGGCGCCTCGGTCGGGAACTGCTTCAGCCACTTTTTCGAGGATTTGTAGGAGCAGTGCTCGCTCCACATCACGCTGAAAATACCGAGTTCCAGCAGATTCGGCGCCCGGCCACAGATTTCGCAGGCGCGCGCGTACTCTTCTGCCGTGAGCCCGTGACCGAGGCCGTCGGCTTCGGTCGATACCTGGACGTCCGGCAGGTTGGCGGCCGGGTTGTCTGCTGTCATCCCAGCGACTCCAGCACGGATTGGAACAGCGGCCAGCCGTCAGCCGAGCCCAGCGCGGGTTCGATGGCCCGCTCCGGGTGAGGCATCATGCCGAGTACTCGGAAAGACTCGTCGTAGATGCCTGCTATATCGCCGGCTGAGCCATTCGGGTTTTGCCCGTAGGCATAACGGAAAGCGATGCGGCCCTCGTCCCGAAGCCGCGCGAGTGTATCCCCGTCGGCGCGATAGTTGCCGTCGCCGTGTGCGACCGGAACGCGGATAACCTGCCCTGGAGAATAATGCTTGGTATAGATGGTTTCCGCACGCTCCACGGAAAGCGGGACAGGCCGGCAGACGAATTTTAGGCCGGCATTGCGGATCAGCGCGCCCGGCAGCAAGTGGCTTTCGGTGAGCAGATGAAAACCGTTGCAGACGCCGAGCACGGCCACACCCCGTTTTGCAGCAGCGACCACCTCCCGCATCACCGGGCTATGCGCGGCGATCGCGCCGCAGCGGAGATAGTCACCATAGGAGAACCCGCCCGGCAGGAAGATGAGGTCCAGTGGGGGCAGTTCTGTTTCCTGGTGCCAAATCATGGCCGTCTCGCGGCCTGTCAGCTTGGTCAGGGCTACGGCCCCGTCCCGGTCGCAGTTCGACCCGGGGAAAACGATGACGGCGGCTCGCATAATGAATCAGACGTCCACCAGTTCGACGGTGAAGTTCTCGATCACCGGATTGGCGAGCAGACGCTCGCCCATGGCCTTGACTTGGTTTTCGGCCGCGGTGCGGTCGTTTGTCTCCAGGTCGAGGACAATCAGCTTGCCCTGGCGCACATCCTCAACACCCTCGAAACCCAAATGGCCGAGGGCGTTGCCAATCGCTTGCCCTTGGGGGTCGAGCACGCCCGGTTTCAACATAACGCGTACTTCTGCGCGGATCATGAACTCTTAAGCCGTTTTCTTATCGTCGATGGAGGCGACGTCGCCCGGTCCCAACTCCTGGAGAATTCCCAGCCGCCGCGCGACCTCCTGGTAGGCTTCGCGCAGGCCGCCCATATCCTTGCGGAACCGGTCCTTGTCCAGCACTTCCTTTGTCTGGAAATCCCAGAGGCGGCAACTGTCCGGGGAGATTTCGTCCGCCAGAACGATGCGCACGTCGTCTGCCGTATATAGGCGACCGAATTCGATCTTGAAGTCCACTAGCCGCATGCTGCCGCCCATGAACAGACCAGACAGATAATCGTTGATCCGGAGCGCCAGATTGAACATGTCGTCGAGTTCCGGCGGCGTTGCCCAGCCGAACGCGGTGATGTGTTCTTCCGTGATCAGCGGATCACCAAGTTCGTCGGACTTGTAGTAGTATTCGACGATCGAGCGGGGCAGGGGTGTGCCCTCTTCCTGATTGAAACGCTTCGCGAACGTGCCCGCCGCCAGATTGCGGACCACCACTTCCACCGGGATGATTTCCACCTCGCGAATCAGCTGCTCGCGCATGTTGATACGCTTCATGAAATGAGTTGGAATACCGATTTCGTGCAGCCGCAGCATCACGAACTCGGAGATCCGGTTATTCAGAACGCCTTTGCCGGTGATGATGTCGTGTTTCTGGTTGTTGAACGCCGTGGCGTCGTCCTTGAAGTATTGGATCAGGGTGCCGGGCTCGGGGCCTTCGTAAAGAATTTTGGCCTTGCCCTCATAGATCCGTCTGCGCCGGGCCATCAGGATGTCCTAGAACGAGCAATTACTGGAGCGACACCCTAACACGCGGTGGATGCCATTGCTACGGCATAAGGGGGCATGGCATGGGAGGACACAGCGGTATTCTGGCAATGACTACAGGGGCACCAGCCGGAAAGGCGTTTCCTTGGGGTAAAGGCTGGCGAACTGCCAGATCGGCTTCCCCTGGCGCGGCAAAGCGACCAGCGAGCGGGAGACTGTGCCAAACCCCCAATCGGTTTCCACCGTCATCGCCCCGTTCGGATCGCGGACCCCAGGCGCCGTCTCGGTCGATTCGAACAACTCCCTCCATGCGCTCCAGTCGCCGGCTTCGGGCTTTGGCGTCGGGACTGCGCGGAAGCGGGGCAGGTAATAGTTTGTCCGCTCCGACATTTCAGTGTCGTTCAGGTCCCATGCCGTCAGCATGCCAACCCCTTCCGGCAGGGGCCTGCACTCGATCGCTCCGTCGCCCAGCCCGCGCAGCCAGAAGCCCTGCTCGCGGTCCGCAACGGCCATGTTAAAGGAGCGGTAGGCGCCGGCATTAACGCGGGTCAGCGCAGCCGCAGCCGCGCCGGCGGCCGAATGATCTAGCGCCATCAGCACCAATTCGCCGCGGGTCCGCTTGCCGGACTGACTGCCCAGGGAGCCTCGCCGGTTCAAAATCGCGGCAACGACACCGTCGTCGTTCAGACCGAGCCACGAACCGCCAGCCTCATGATCGCGCCCGGCAACCACACCAGGACGTTCCGGCCAGTGCCGCCCCGGCGGCGACCAAGGCCGGCCTCGCATTTCGTCCCGGTTCGCGGCGAGCAGCAGCGGCCATTCGTGGCCGGGGCGGCGGAGAGTAACGACGGTACACATAGGGTCAGGATGGGTCGCATTGCTTGCTCGGGAAGGTCTCGCTATATGCCATGAATAGGAAATGATCGCCAAAGGGTTCGATACGCCATGTCCACATTCGACGATCGCGAAAAACAGTTCGAAGCGAAGTTCCAGCACGATCAGGAAATGCAATTCAAAGTGATGGCGCGGCGTAACCGCCTGCTGGGCGAGTGGGCCGGATCGCTAATGGGCTTGAGCGGTGACGACCTCGCCACTTACGCCAAAGAGGTCGTCCAGGCCGACTTTGAAGCGCCCGGTGACGAGGACGTATTCAACAAAGTCCATGGCGACCTGACAGGCAAAGGCGTCTCGGTCTCCGAACATCAGGTGCGCAAGCAGATGAGCGATCTACTGCTGGAAGCGAAGAAGCAGTTGATGGGCTAAAAGGGCCCGGCCGCAGTTGAGCCGTCTCGCGGCTTAAGTCTGGGACGCGGGCTTCCGCAGCAGGAATACCAGCGGGATTGGTAGGACGACGACCACCACCAGGAGGGTGAAGTCGTTCAGGAACGCAATCATCTGCGCCTCTGTAACGACCATCCCGCGGAGCGCCGCCAACCCTCCGGCCGTTTCCAAGCTCCACGGAACCGATGTACCAAGCGCTTGCAGGGCTTCGCTAAACGGGTTCACGTGGTTCCGCAGTTCGACATAATTCGTTTGCGCGGACCGGGTTAGCGTCGCAACAATGGCGGATGTCCCCATGCTGGCGCCGATGGAACGCACCAGCGCGAACAGGGATGCCGCTTCCACCCGCAGCTTCGAATCCAGCGTGGAAAAAGTCACCGTTGCCAGCGATACCCACATGACCCCCATTCCGAACCCGTTGACGACGGTGATGTAGACCACCTCAGTCATGGGCACCTGGGAGGTCCAGGTCGTCATCCAGGCATTGCTGGCGGCGACCGCAACCAATCCCGTCAGGATCAGATACTTGCCACTGAAGCGGTCCGCCAGGAACCCGCCGCTCATCATCGCGATCATGGTACCGATACCGCGGGCCGAGACCACCCAGCCGGCTGTCATTACCGGATAGCCCTGCACGTTCTGCAGGAACAGCGGCAAGATGAACAGGCTGGCGAATACGGCGACCCCGAAAACAAAGATCAGCAGCAGCCCGATGACGAAATTCCGGTCTTTGAACAGGACGAGATTGATATAGGGCGACCGGGCCGTCAGACAGTGGACCACGAAAATGTAGAGGCAGAGCGCGGCAATCACGGCCTCGAGGACGATTTCCGGCGAGTCGAACCAGCCTTGCCGCTCGCCCCGGTCCAGCACCAATTGCAGGCAGGCTACCCCGACGATCAGGGTGATCACGCCTAGCCAATCCATTTTGTGAGGATTTCGTGCAGCGGGAGGCAGCGTCGCCAGGATTCCGAGAAAGGCGAGCAGGCCCATGGGGATGTTCATGAAGAACAGGTAGCGCCACCCGTATTCATCCGTCAGGAACGCCCCAAGGGTCGGCGCCGCGACCGGGCCGAGAATCATGCCCATGGACCAGATCGACATGGCGAAGCCGTGCCGCTCGCGCGGGTAGGTATCCAACATGATCGATTGCGCCACCGGCAGCAGCGGTGCGGACACGAAGCCTTGGAGCGCCCGGTAGAGGACCAGGTCGCTTAGGCCGGTCGCGAACGCGCACATCAGGGAGGTGATGGTGAAGCCGGCGATCGAACCAAGAAAAACGATTCGCCGGCCGAAACGCTGGCTGAACCATCCTGTCAGAATTGTGCCGATGGCGGTTGCCACCACAAAGGCGGTGATGACCCATCCTACTTGGTCCGGCGTCGCTGACAGATTGCCTTGGATATGCGGCAATGCCACATAGGCGCTCGACATGTTGATCGAGTGCAAAAGCGACGCTGCGAGGACCGGCACAGTGATGATCAACCGTTCCGTCGGCGTGAACGGACCGGTCGCAGGCTTGTTGATAAGCGGCATCGGAGCCCTTAGCTCTACGGCAACCGCACCATAGAACGATTGGCATCCGTTGCCCAACCGATAAATGGGAACGGAGGCGAGCCATCCCTGCTATACAAAAGGATGGTGGGCGCACGTGGGTTCGAACCACGGACCCCCACGGTGTGAACGTGGTGCTCTACCGCTGAGCTATGCGCCCGCCCGGGAAGTCGGGTAGCTACCGAAACCCGGACGCGAGGTCAAGCGGCACAGTGACGGTGGAGGACGGAAAGATGCGATTTGTGCTGATCGCGGCGATCGCCGCAAGTTTCCTTAGCCAGTCCGCCGGCGCCCGGCTTGCCGGGAATGACGCCTTTACCTTTCGCTACGAAGCCTTTTTCAGCGGGTTTCGAATCGCGGAAGCGACGACGACGCTGGAGTGGAAGGACGACCGTTATGCCATGCAATTGCACGCATTGAGCGCAGGCGTCTTGGAGTGGTTCATCACCTTCGATCAGCTTGCGAGTTCCGGTGGCCGGCTGGATCACGAGGTGAAGGCGGAACGTCACCGCAATCACAATCGCTCCAGAGACAATTGGATCGATCTGCGTTTTCGCGAAAACACGGTGGAGATTGTCGATGCCAATCCCGATCCAGCGAGCGAAGAGGGTCGCCCGGCTGTTCCCCCCGAATTGCTGATAGGAGCTCTGGACCCGTTGTCCGCCGCTCTTGCGCTCGGCATGTCAACCCGTGCGGCGGATAGCTGTGACAGCGAGGTGCCAGTTTACGATGGCCGCCGTCGTTACGACACCATTTTGGAGCATCAGCGGCGGGAAACCTACCGAGGGCCGGCAGGCCCTGCCGAGACGCTAGTTTGCCGCTTCCGCTTCGAGCGGCGGGCTGGCTACACTGAAGAAGCGAAACAGTGGCCGGGCTTGACCGGGTCCGTGTGGCTTCAGCAGGTGGAGGAGGGGCTGCCGATGCTACCGGTGCGGCTGGAAGTCGAGACGAAATATGGAACCGGCTACATCCACATGGTATCCGCAGAAGAGCTGCGTTAATGCCCTGGCGGAGACGGGACCGGATGAACCGAATCAACCTCTACAGCGACACTCAGACCAAGCCGACCGCGGCGATGCGGGAGGCGATGATGGCGGCGGAAGTCGGGGACGAGCAACGCGGCGATGACCCGAGCGTCAACGCCCT
>CAYYSC010000095.1:0-9039 GCA_964474065.1 uncultured Rhodospirillales bacterium
TCAGGGTCGCGGCGCCGACAGGATACCGCAGAGAAGGCTGGACCCGAGGGCCGTTCGCGGTCCACAATCAAATGGCCCAAAGAAACCAAAAAGTTCAGGGGAACGCCGAATGTCTGAACCGGTTCTGTCTGTCGAGGATCTCGTCGTCCAGTTCCACCTGAAACGTGGAACACTTACCGCCGTTAACGGCATTTCGTTCGATGTGAAACGCGGTGAAACCTTCGGGCTGGTCGGCGAAAGCGGCTCCGGCAAGTCCGTCACGGCCCGCGCGATCATGCGCCTCGTGCCGACTCCGCCCGGCCACGTACAGGCGCGCCGGGTCAGCATCGACGGCAGGGACATCTACTCGCTCAATGACGAGCAGATCCGCGCCATCCGCGGCAACGAGATCGCAATGGTCTTTCAGGAACCGATGAGCGCGCTGAATCCCGTCTTCACCGTCGGCTCCCAGATGGGCGAGGTCCTGCGGACCAACCTCGGCATGAGCAAGGGGGAGGCGCGCGAGCGAACGATCGAGCTGCTGCAAATGGTTGGCATCCCGTCGGCCGAAGCCCGGATCGACAACTATGTGCACGAGTTCTCCGGCGGCATGCGCCAGCGCGTGATGCTGGCCATGGCCCTGTCGTGCGATCCGACCTTCCTGATCGCGGACGAGCCAACCACCGCGCTGGACGTGACCATTCAGGCAACGATCCTTGAACTGATCACCTCCATGATCGAGCGGTTCGACATGTCGCTCTTGTTCATCACCCATAACCTTGGGGTGGTTGCCCATGCCTGCGACCGGATCGGGGTCATGTATGCCTCGCATCTGGTGGAGATGGGCGACAAGCGTGAGATATTTTCGAACCCCATGCATCCGTACACCGTGGGCCTGCTGAACTCGATCCCGCGCATGGATCAAAAAAGCCGCTACCTGACACCCATCGAAGGCACGGTCTGCAACATGATGGACCCGCCGGAGGGTTGCAAATTCCATCCGCGTTGCGCCCATGCGATGGACGTTTGCCGACGGGAGGTGCCTCGCTGGCGCGAGGTAGCGCCCGGCCACTACGCCGCATGCCACTTGAATGACCAATCAGCCGTTTGAGGGCACTCGCCCGTCAGGAACGAAGGAAACCCCCGCCATGAGCGCTGCGTTGCTGGAGGTTGAGAGCCTCACCAAATACTTTACCCTGAACGGTGATATGGTTTCCCGCATTGCTGGCAAGAGCAAGACCCTGAAGGCGGTGGACGATGTCAGCTTCCGTGTCCGCGCCGGTGAAACCCTTGGCCTGGTCGGCGAAAGCGGCTGCGGCAAGTCAACCACAGGCCGCCTGATTACCCGCCTGGTCGAGCCGACCAGCGGCCACATCCGTCTCAAGGGGCAAGACCTGCTGGCCTTCGATCACCAGCGCATGCAATCAGTGCGAAAGGAGGTGCAGCTGGTCTTTCAAGACCCCTACTCTTCGCTGAACCCGCGCAAGACCATCATGCAAATCCTTTCGCGCCCGCTGGAACTCCATGGCATTGCCAACGACTGGCGATCGAAGCGGGAAAAGGTTCTGGAATTGCTCAACCTTGTCGGACTAGGGCAAGAGCATATCGACCGCTATCCGCACGAGTTCTCCGGCGGGCAGCGGCAACGCATCGCCATTGCCCGCGCCCTGTCCGTCGACCCGGAGTTGGTGATTGGCGACGAACCCGTTTCGGCGCTAGACGTCTCCGTCCAAGCGCAGATTTTGAATCTGTTCCGCGAATTGCAGGAAAAATTCTCGCTAACCTACCTGTTCATTGCCCATGACTTGAGCGTGATCAGGCACATCAGCGACCGGGTCGCCGTGATGTATGTAGGCAAAATCGTAGAGACAGGCCCGGTCGAAGAGATTTTCGCGAAGCCGCAACACCCCTATACCAAGGCGCTGATGGCGGCGGTGCCGGAGGCGGATCCGGACAAGCCCGCCCCAAAACTCACTCTGACGGGCGAAGTCGCGACGCCGATCGATCCACCGCCCGGCTGCCGTCTCTGCAAACGGTGCCCGATCGCGACATCCAACTGCGAGACCGATCCGCCGCCGCTTCGTGAGATAGCGTCCGACCATTACGTCGCCTGCCACAACATTTAAGGCCCCCTCCCCCGGCTCTGGAGGCTTTCAGATCCCTCCCCAGGATGCCGGCGCAGAGTCCTACCCCCTGGCAACGGGCTGCGTGGATACATAGATATTGCTAGGGGCGCTGTCGGCGAGGGACACGGAACACAATGGGATCGCGACCCGGGGCTTGGCGATTAGTCCTTAGTGCGTGCTTCTTGATGCTCGCAGCCGTAGCGTTTGCACAGGGGACCGCCGAACGGACTGCGGGAACCGGCCGCCTCGCCGTAGTGGGCGATGTGGAGGGCGTTATTGGTCCCGCCAATGCAAGGCATGTCAGCCATTTGGTGTCGGAGGCAAGCGAGCGCGGCGCTGAAATCCTAATCCTGCGTCTGAATACACCCGGCGGTCTGGCCACCAGCATGCGCGAGATCATCACGACTCTGCTGCAGGCTCCTGTTCCGGTCGTCGGCTATGTGGCGCCGCCTGGCGCCCACGCGGCCAGTGCCGGCACTTACATCCTCTACGCCACCGATATCGCTGCCATGGCGCCCGGCACCAATATTGGCGCGGCTACACCCGTGCAAATTGGTGGCATGCCCGGACTGCCGGGACAGGACCAGCCATCACCAGATCAAAAAAATCCGGATCAAGGTGGAGATTCCGGCGGCGCCGAGAAGACGGAAAAAGAGCCTCAGGAAGAACCGGCAAGCACCACCGGCTCTCCAAAAACGGAGAAGGCCGTCAACGATGCGGTCGCATTCATCCGAAGCCTCGCGGAAATGCATGGCCGCAACGCCGAATGGGCGGAGAAAGCGGTGCGGGAGGCAGCGACCCTCTCTGCCGAACAGGCGGCGGTTGAGGGGGTCATCAATATCGTCGCCGCCGACGTTCCGGCACTACTTTCCACACTGGACGGTTACACGGTCGAGATCGACGGCGTCGACCGGCAACTCGCGACGGAAGACATGCAAGTTGATACCGTCGAGCCGACGCTAGTTACGAAGATCCTTCGGATTATCACCAATCCTAACGTCGCGCTGGTCCTGATGATGCTCGGGGTCTACGGGTTGATCTTCGAACTCGCCAACCCTGGCATCGGCCCTGGCGTCCCCGGCATCATCTGCCTGCTTTTAGGTTTATATGCGCTCAATCAATTGCCGTTGGATTACACCGGCCTCGCACTGATCGCGCTCGGGGTCGCGTTTATGGCTGCCGAAGCCTTTACTCCGACATTCGGCATCCTTGGCCTCGGCGGGGTCGCCGCCTTTGTTATCGGGGCCGGACTGCTGATCGAAACGGATGTGCCAGAGTATCAAGTCTCCTGGACGCTGATCGTCGTACTTGGCGTTCTTAGTGGCGCGATTCTCTCGCTACTGCTTGGCTATCTTTGGAAAGCGCTCCGGCGCCGGGTTCACACTGGCATGGAGGAAGTCGTCGGCAGACCGGTCGAGGTGCTCGACTGGCGAGGAAACACCGGTCATGTCCGCCTGCAGGGCGAGCGTTGGTCCGCCCGAGGGGACCAGCCATTCCAGCCCGGCGAGACGGCAAAGGTATCGGCGGTGCATGGCCTGACCGTTGAAGTAGACCGCCCTGACGCGGGCGCTTCCAACCGCGAAGACGAGTCCAGGAGATCCTGATTATGCCAATCGATGCAGCTATTTATGTCGTTATAGCGATAGCCGTTGTTGCGACCGTTCTTTCAGGCTTTCGCATTCTCCGCGAGTACGAACGGGGTATCATCTTCACGCTTGGGCGGTTTACCAAGGTTTCGGGGCCTGGCCTGATCTTTGTGATCCCGATCGTCCAGCAGATGGTCCGAACCGACCTGCGAATTGTCGTGGAGGACGTGCCCAGTCAGGACGTCATTTCCCGAGACAACGTCTCGGTAAAGGTGAACGCAGTCATTTACTATCGGATCGTCGACCCAGAGCGAGCCGTTATCGCCGTCGAAAACTTTCATGCTGCCACGAGCCAGTTGGCGCAAACTACCTTGCGCTCCGTCCTCGGCAAACACGATCTGGACGAGATGCTGGCGGAACGCGACCAGCTCAACAGTGACATTCAGGAAATCCTCGACACGCAGTCCGATGCCTGGGGAATCAAGGTCTCCAACGTAGAGATCAAGCACGTCGACATCGACGAAACCATGGTGCGCGCTATCGCCCGTCAGGCTGAAGCGGAACGCTACCGTCGCGCCCGCGTGATTAACGCGGAAGGCGAGCAACAGGCAGCCCAGAAGTTGGTGGAAGCGGCGGAAATTCTGGGGCGTGCACCCAGTTCCCTGACGCTCCGGTACATGGAAGCCATGCACGATGTCTCCTCGAATCAGGCAACTACCGTGTTGTTGCCGCTGCCGATGACGCTGTTCGAAAGCCTAGCCGGCAGAACCCCAGGCCAAAGCCCAGAGCCCAAGGACGCGGGCTGACTGTCACCGGCAAGGATCCGGAATGGCGAACGGATAACCGGGGCTTTCCGGCTGCCGTTCGCCAGACTGCTTTTTGGACCCTGCTGGCCGGACTATCGCTCCGCCAGCCGGGGATCGAGGATATCCCGCAATCCGTCACCGAACAGGTTGAAGGCCAGCACGCTGAAGCAAATCGCTAACCCCGGGAAGACGGCGATTAAGGGATGGCTCTCCATATGGTCCTGCGCGGCTCGCAGATCGCTGCCCCAGTCCGGCGTTGGCGGGGGCGTGCCCAGGCCCAGATAGCTTAGCGCTGCAATGATCAAAATCATGTAACCGAGCCGTACCGTCGCATTCACAATGAGCGGCGAGAAGCAATTCGGCAGTATCTGCGTCATGGCGATGCGCAAGCCGCGCTCGCCCATGACGCGGGCCGCTTCGACATACTCCTTCTTGGACTCGACCAGGGCGATGCCGCGCGACAGGCGGGCCACTTCCGGCCAGAAGGCAAGGCCGAGGGCGAACACCAGTATCAGGTCGTTCCAAAAGCCATACAGCTTCCATTCCCGCGCCACGGTGACAATCAGCAAGTACAGCAGTAATCCCGGGAAGGCTAGGAAGCCGTCGACCACACGCATGACAATGCTGTCAGCGCGCCCTCCATAGAATCCCGAGAGAACGCCGATCGGAATCCCTATCGCAAGGCCAAACACCACGGCGGCGACGCTGATCAGGATGGTGCGCTGCCCCCCGATGATCACCCGGCTGAAAATGTCCCGGCCGAACTTGTCCGTGCCCATGATGTATTCGGCGCTTGGTGGCTCCGTGCGGTCCCGGAAATTCGACTTGATGGGATTATGCGTCGCCAATGATTGAGCAAAAATGACGATGAACATCAGAAAGGCGATCATCGCCGCGCCAATAGTCGCCGTTCGGCTCTTGCGCAGTTCGCTCCAGGCATTGACGAAGCTGTTGCGCGTGCGCCGGGCGCGGATGCGCCACGGCGTTTCCTTCGCGTCGACCAGATCGAAGCGTTCGCGCGCTGTGATACGGCCGGTCGGGATCTGCGTTTCCGTCATTGCTGTTTCTCCTCCGATCAGGCCGTGCCGACGCCAACGCGCGGGTTCAGCACGCGGTAGAGCAGGTCCACCAGCAGATTGATGAGCACCACTTTAAAGCCAAGGAACAGAATACCTGCCTGGATCACCGGATAGTCACGCAACTGAATTGCCTGATAGATCGTCAAACCGATACCCGGCCAGGCAAAGATCGTCTCCAACACCACTGTCCCGCCGAGCAGGTTGGCGAACTGCAGGCCGGAGATTGTCACGGTTGGGATCAGGGCGTTCCGGAGCGTGTATTTATAGATCACCTTGCGCTCAGAGAGGCCAAGAGAACGATGCGTGACCACATACTCTTTGTTCACCTCGTCCAGCATGCTCGAGCGGGTCAGGCGGGTGGTATAGGCCGCTTGGCGGAAGCCAATAGCGACTGCCGGCAGGATCAAATACCAGATCGAGAGCCCGAAATTCTCGCCCGGCCCAACATAGCCCGAAGACGGCAGAATGCCGAAATAGAGCGAGAAGACCAAAATGCTCAAGATCGCAAACCAGAACTCCGGAATGGAAATGCCGACCAGTGACGTTACCTGAGCGGTGTAGTCGGTAAGGGTGTTCCGGCGAACCGCAGCGATGGTGCCGAAGGGGATCGCGATCAGGAGCGAGAGGCCGATGCCGACCGCTGCCAGGTAGATGGTCGCCGGGATCCGCTCCAGCAATTCCACCGCGACCGGGCGCCGTGTCACCAGGGAATCGCCGAAGTTCCCTTGCAGGATGTCGCCGAGCCAAACGAAGTACCGGACGAACCATGGTTGATCCAACCCCAGTTCCTTCTCCAGGGCCGCCCGCACCTCCGGATCTTCCGCTCCTTCAAAATCGTGAAGGGTATCGATGATGTCGCCCGGCAGTGCCTCCACGAACAGGAAGACGACTAACGAGAGCACAAACACGATGGGGATAAGCTGTAAGATGCGATTGATCGAGTAAATCAGCATGAGCCACCCGCTGGCTTGAACTTCAACGAAAATAGGTTTTCAAACCGGCTCATGCCGCCCGCGCCCAAATAACCGAGCGCGAGCGGCTTCCGGTTCACGCATCGTCGAAGTACGCCGTGCGAATGCCGCCACCGGACCAGCTTGGCGTGCCGGAGGTGGCGGGTTCGTAATTCTTAAGCCGTTTGGTCGAAGCGCCCAGCATCGGCACCGCGTGGCTGTAGATCAGCGCCGATTCGTCGTTCACGATGCCGTCGACCTCGCGATAGAGCTCCTTGCGTTTGTTGACATCGAGGGTGACGCGCGCCTCCTCGATCAGCTTGTCACAGCGCTCGTTCTTGAAGCCGACCCGCAACTGGCCTTCCGCACCCTGGGAGTGAATCCAGCGCGAATACCAACCGTCCGGCTCGAAGCGAAAGCTCGTGGCGGTCGAATCGATCCCCCAGTCGTCCTTTCGGTATTTTTCCCGCAGGACTGGGTTGTCGAACACTTCATTCGTGGCATTGAAACCGGCTTCCAGCAGCATTGCGTGTGCAATCTCACCGCCATTGCGCATGTACTGATAAGACGCGCGAGCCACGACAGCGAGCGGCATGCCTTCCATATTGAGCTTGCGAAGAATGAAGCGCGATTTCTCGGGGTCGTATTCTTTTTCGTTCGGCACATCGGGCACGTATTGTGACGTCTGCGACGAATAGAAATGGTTCACGGGCTCGCCCATGCCATTGAAAACGGCCTCATGGATCGCCTGCTTGTTGATCGCGTGAGCCACGGCGGCACGCAACATCTTGCCGTCCGGAGAATTCATCGCAAACGGGCCTGACTTGGCGTTGATGTTAAAATGCGCCATGCCCAGCTGCGGCACCGTATAGGTCTTGAATTCGTCGGTCTCGTTCGCCCTGAAGTCCGGCGCATCGAAGAATGACATGTTCTCGATCATGTCCACTTCGCCCGTGCGCAGGGCCGTCAGGCGGACTTTGTCCTCGCGCTTCGGGAAGCCTTCGATGGCGTCGAGATAGGGCAGCGGCTTGCCGTCCTCGCCCATTTCAAAATAGTTCTCGAACCTCACCATTTCCGTCTTCGCGTACCGCTTCCAAGAAACGAACTTGAAGGGCCCGCAACCAATGGGGTGCGTATCAGCCTGGTCAGCACTGTCCGGCGCAATCAGGTTGCACGGGTAGTAGACCAAATTGGCCGCGAAGAGCGCACTGGGGTTCTTCAGGTAGATGTGGAGAATGTCCGGGCCATCGGTCTCCATCCGCTCGATATCGACGAGGCTCGCCCGGGTAAACGCGTGGCCGATGGCCGGATCCAGGATGCGCTCATAATTCCACTTCACCGCGTCCGCATCGACCGTGCGGCCGTTATGGAACTCAACGCCCTTGCGGATGCGGAAGGTATAACGCTTCAGATCCTTGGAGATGTCCCACTCCTCGGCCACCGCCGGAACAATCTCCAACTGCTGATTGAGGTCCAACAGCCCTTGCGTCGTTCCCACGAGCGGGTTGGACACGTAATAGATGATGTTCCGGTGCGGATCGAGGCCCCGGCCATCTACGCGCGTGGCATAGCGCAACGTACCGCCACGCTTGGGCATCGCCTTGGCAGCGCTGGGGAAGCCCGCCGCCATCACGCCGGCGGCAGCTGCCGCGGTTCCCAGGAATTCCCGACGGTTCAACCCGTTCCGCAAACTGTCGCGGTGGTCAGACATTGTTCAGTCTCCCATCTTTGGAATTGCCGCGTATGGCAATCCCGTGGCTAATTTCCTACTCTGGACTGATGTTATGCCATCAGTTCTTGGGGCTGCGTTTATTGGCTTTTCAACCCTGGAAATAGGGTAGCCACAGCCGCGACAGCTTGGCAAGCGTCTTGCACCGTCCCGCTCGCGGACAGAAGCCCGCTGGAAGGAAGATGGCGCAACTATGGAAAATCCGCCCTTAACGACCCCACCTTAGGCAAAATGATGTCGCTTCACCTTGGGTGCTTCGCTTTGCAGCCACGTTCCGATGTCATCGCCACCCCCACCCCCAAGCCCGCCGATAGGGAATGCCGGATGACCAGTCTGACCGTCACAGTCTCCCCCTCCACCGAACGCCTCCCGCGCGAGCAGCAACTGGCCTGGGCCATTGCATCCTTCGCTACTGGCACGCCACCGATGACGGATGCCGTCACTGCCATGGCTTCGCTGCGCGTCGCCGATTCCGTTGCCGTGGCCCTGGCAGCCATCGACCGGCCGCCGGTGCGCGCGGCCCGGCAGATGGCGCTGGCGCATCCCCGAAACGACGGCGCGCCCGTATTCGGTCGGGCTGAGACGGTCCACGCCGAATGGGCAGCATGGGCCGACGGGGTTGCCGTTCGGGAACTCGACTGGAACGACACCTTCCTTGCGGCCGACTTCGGCCATCCCTCAGATTGCATAGCCCCGCTCCTCGCCGTTGCGCAGCAGTGCAGGCGCCCGGGCGAGGACCTGGTCCGCGCCATCGTCGTGGCCTATGAAGTGCATGTGGCGCTGG
>CAYYSC010000096.1:0-9023 GCA_964474065.1 uncultured Rhodospirillales bacterium
GGAGCAGGCGGTGACCAGCGCCTGCGTGTCCTGCAGCCGGAAGCTCTCCACCACGTCTTCGCCGTCCGCCGCCCGGACCGTCCCTGCCGGTCCGGCCAGCGCGGCCGCTCCGATCAGGGCCGCGGCGGCCATCGTTCCCCATCGCGCGCCCATGCCCGCTCCTCCATCACAATATTGTGGGAGCATAGCACGGGCGGCGGGCGGTTTCACTCCTGTTTCAGCCAGGCCTCGACGTCTTCCAGGTCGGCGCCCTGGAAGTAGCGCACCTCCGCATCGAAGAAGCGGGAGAACACCCGCTGCGCCACGTGCTGCCAGGCCGCCTCGCCCAGAATCGCCACCCGCTTCGGCGCGCGGTAGTGATCGCGCATCAGGCTCATGTGCTGGCTCATCGCGCTAATCCCCTCCCAGCCGTCGAACTGGCGCAGATCGACCAGCAGGCGGATGCGCCCGTGCGTGGCGATGAAGGTCTCCAAATCCTCGCCGATGCGGTCGTAGACGTCCGCGTCCAGCGTGCCGATCATCTGGATCATCAGCGCGTCCCCGCCCAGCTCCCTCAGATGAATGGTGCCGAGCGCCTCGCCCAGCCAGCGGCGCGCATCCTCCAGCTCGGCCAGACCGAAGGTCTGCACCGGGCAGGGCATGGCGAAGGCCATGGCCTTCACCGCTGTGCCCAGCCAGCCGATATCCGTGACCACGGCGATCCGCTCGAACCCGCGCCAGTGGCGCAGGCCGAGCCGCGTGTCGCTCCAGGCGGCATCGAGCGAATAGCCCTCGAAGTCGGGCGCGAACTGGATCAGCACGCGGATGCGGTCGTGCTCCTGCAGCGCCCGCTCGATGGCGGGGGTCAGGACGGCGTCGTAATCCCCGCTGGCAACGCGGCCGGAGACCATGAACTCCAGCACACCGTCCGGGCGGCCCGGTACTTCCTCGATCATCGCAGTATTCCTTCGGCTGATGACCCGCTTGATATAGGCACGGCGGGGAGGCCTGGCATCCGTCCTACCTGCCTTCGAAGCCGAGTTGATCGACGGCGCTGGTCGGCGGCTCGACCTTCACGTCTTCCGGCGCCATGCCGGCGCAACCGGCCAGCGTCAGCGCCAGCGCGCCGAGGATCCCTGCCGCCTGGCAGCGTTTCCGATCAAGCCAGGGGCGGCCCGTTGGCATTTCGCTCATTGCCTCATCCTTTCCGTTGCCCCTGCACCCCGCCCTCAAATAGGGGCGGATGCGGTCGGCGTCACGGGGCGGACGAAGCCGGCTCGCTCACATGCCGGGGCGGACCAGCACCCGCTTTCCGCCGGAATCGTCCCGCGCGTATTCCTTGGCGAGCGGATTGACGACGGCTTCCAGCGGCGCGGCCTGGCGGGAACGGCGCACCTGTGTCTCCGGCGGGGCGCCGTAGTCCGTGGTGCGCTGCACCGGGGTGCGGCCAGTGCCACGGATGACGTGCTCCATCTGCTGCGGCGGCCATTCCTCGCCGTGAGTGGCGCCCGCGGCCCGCGTGATGCTCTCGTTCATCAGCGTGCCGCCGAGATCGTTGGCCCCCGCATTGAGGGCGGCGGCCACTCCCGTCTCGCCCATCTTCACCCAGCTCGTCTGGATGCTGCGGAAGTGCGGATGCAGGGCCAGGCGGGCGACGGCGTGCATCAGCACGGCCTCCCGGAAGGTCGGGCCGGGGCGGGCGCGGCCTTTCAGGTAGAGCGGCGCCTCGTGCGCGACGAACGGCAAGGGCACGAATTCGGTGAAGCCGCCAGTCTCCGCCTGCAGGTCGCGCAGGCGCAGCAGGTGGCGCGCCCAATGCTCCGGCCGGTCGACATGGCCGTACATGATGGTTGCCGTGGTCTTGAAGCCGACCTCATGCGCCGCCTTCATGCCGTCGAGCCAGAGCTGGGTGGTGAGCTTGTCCGGGCAGAGGATCTTGCGGACCTCGTCGTCCAGCACTTCCGCCGCCGTGCCCGGCAGCGTGCCAAGGCCCGCCGCCTTCAGATCGTAGAGAAAGTCCTTCAGCGGCCGGCCCAGCGTCTCCGCTCCCTGGAACACCTCCAGCGGCGAGAAGGCGTGCACGTGCATGTGCGGCACCGCCTCCTTCACCGCGCGGCAGATGTCCAGATAGGTCTGGCCGGTATAGGCAGGGTGGATGCCCCCCTGCATGCAGACTTCGGTCGCGCCGCGCTCCCATGCCTCGACCGTGCGGCGCTGAATTTCGTCCAGCGGCACGACATAAGGGTCGCCGCGCAGATTCTCCGTTAACTTGCCCTTGGAAAAGGCGCAGAACTGGCACTTGAAGTAGCAGACATTGGTGTAGTTAATGTTGCGGTTGACGACATAGGTCACCTCATCGCCCATCATCTGCCGCCGCAGCCGGTCTGCCGCCTGCGCCACTGCGCCGAAATCCGGCCCGCGGGCCTGGAAAAGGCGAACGATCTCCGCCTCGGTGAGCGCTTCGCCGGCGAAAGGCTTTTCGAGAATGTGCGCCACTTCCGGCGACGGCTCCTGTCGATCCTGCAGCCAGCGCAGATCGGCCTCCGGCGGTTCACCCGGCGCACCGGTGGACCAGGCGTCCGTGCGGGCGAAGCCGTCGGCGTCGCTCGCGTGGAGGACGGCGCTGAGCAGGTTCCGGTCCACCCAGTCTTCGGCCCGCTGGGCATACGAGGGATAGACCGTCAGGCGCTCCACCAGATGCTTGCCCGCGGCAGCGGTGTCGGCGGCGAGCTTGTCCAGGTGCGGCCACGGCGCCTCCGGATTCACGAAATCCGGCGTCAGGGGCGAAACGCCGCCCCAGTCGTTGATGCCGGCGTCCACGATAGGTTGCAGGCCCTCCGGCGAGAGGTTCGGCGGCGCCTGCACGCTCATGCCGGGCCCGAAGATCAGGCGGGCGACGGCAATGGTCCAAAGCAGTTCTTCCAGCGGCGGATCCGGACAGTCGTGCATCCGGGTGTCCGGCTTTGCCCTGAAATTCTGGACGATGATTTCCTGGATGTGGCCGAACTGTTCGTGCAACGCCCGGATCGAAAGCAGAGACTCGATCCGCTCGGCGCGGGTCTCCCCGATGCCGATCAGGATGCCGGTGGTAAAAGGCACCCTCGCCTCTCCCGCCGCTCGGAGGGTCGCAATACGGGCGGCGGGCTGTTTGTCCGGCGAGCCGTAGTGCGGCATGCCCTTTTCCGTCAGACGCTCCGACAGGCTTTCCACCATGATGCCCATGCTGGCCGCGACGGGGCGGAGGATCTCCATCTGTTCGCGCGTCATCACGCCGGGATTCAAGTGCGGGATCAGGCCGGTTTCGGTGAAGACAGCCTCGGCAGCGGCGCGCAGGTAGTCGAGGGTGGAGGCATAGCCCATGCGCCCCAATTCCTCCCGCGCCACGCGGTAGCGCGCCTCCGGCTGGTCGCCGAGGGTGAACAGCGCCTCCTTGCAGCCCATCGCAGCGCCCTGACGCGCTACGTCCAGCACCTCTTCGACGGTCATAAAGGCCTGGGTCAGGTTCCGCGGCGCCTGAGCGAAGGTGCAGTAATGGCAGACGTCCCGGCAGAGATGGGTGAGCGGAATGAACACCTTGCGCGAATAGGTGATGAGCGGCCCGAAGCCTTCGTCGCGCAAATGCGCGGCTGTTTCCATTAACAGGGAAACGTCGTCGCAATTGGCGAGAGTGAGAGCCTGCGCCTCATCGAGCCGCGCACCGGCGCGCGCCGCGGCCACTAGGTCGGACAACATGGGCAGATCCACGGGCGTTTTCTTGGCGAGCGCCTCGCGCTCTCTCTATGCTCGCGGGCAAGGCAAGCCCGCCCCGGGCGCCTCCCCGGGGCCGCATCGCGGCTGTGACGTTGTATTCTGACGAGGCTTGCCCTGTCCGTCAAATGGGGTCCGTCAAACGGGGTTCGTCCTCCGACTGGAACTCCGGCGCGGTCAAGGGACGCGGTTCGACTTCCAGCGGGGCCGGGCTTTCGAGACTGGCGTTTGCCGGCGCCACTCCAAGGTTTTCGAAGCGGCGGGCAGCAGGCAATACGCGCGCTTCGAGCGAGCCGACGGCCCTGTTGTAATGCTCCACCGACTGGCGCAGGGCCCGGCCAAGCTTGGTGATATGATCGCCCAGAGAGGACAAGCGTTCGTAGAGGGTGATGGCGCTGTCGCGCACCTCCTTTGCGTTTTCCGCCAATTTCTCCTGCTGCCAGCCATAAGCAATGGCTTTGACCAGGGCTATCGTTGTCGTCGGCGTCGCGATGAGCACACGCTTCTGGAACGCGTCCTCGAACAGACCAGGATCCTTTTGCATGGCAGCGGAATAGATCGCCTCGCCCGGCACGAACATCACAACGAAGTCCGGCGAGCCGTCCAGCCGCCGCCAGTACTCCTTGCCCGACAGATTGGCGACCTGATTCCGCAATTGGCGGGCGTGCCGGGCGAGCGCCGCCTCGTGCGCTTCCGGCTCGGTAGCCTCTACCAGGTCCAGATAGGCATCGAGCGGCGTCTTGGCGTCGATGACGATCGTTTTGCCGCCCGGCATTCGGACAACGGCGTCGGGCCGCAGTGTGCCGCCGTCGTCGGTCTGTACCGAGCATTCCTGCAGAAAGTCGACATGCTCGACCATACCGGCCATCTCGAACACCTGCCGCAGTTGGAGTTCACCCCAACGGCCGCGCGTTTTCGGCGCGCGCAGCGCCTGCACCAAGCGACCTGTCTCCGTGCGCAGGGCTTCGTTATTGCGCCGGAGCGATTCGACCTGGGTGTTGATGGCGGCGTAGGCGTTCTCCCGGGCCTTCTCGATCTCCCCGACGCGGCCCTCGAACTTCGTCAGGTTCTCTGCGAGCGGCTTCACCAGGCTCTCGATGGCGGCCTGCCGCTTGGCGAGATCCGCGGCGGCGCCGTCGGAATGGGTCTTGAACCGCTCGGAGACCAGTTGCAGGAACTTGGAGCTGTTCGAATTCAGCGCTTCCGAGGCCAGGGTCTGGAACTGCTCCAGGATCTGCTTCTCCGCCTTGCGCAATTCGTCAAGACGGGCAGCGAATTCCTTGTCCTGCGCCTTGAGGTTGCCGAGCGCCTCCGCTCGTTCCCGTTCGGCCTGGGCAAGCCGCTCGCGAAGGTCGCGGACCTCGCCCTCCGCTTTGGCCGCGCCCTCGGCCCTGGCCTCCGCGGCAGCGAGCTGCTCGGCAGCCGCCGATCGCGCAGCTTCCGCGCCGCTGGCTCGGCGCAGGGCCGGCCGCACGACGAGGCCCCAGAGGAGCGTCCCCGCCAAGGCCGCCCCCAACAACCCCGCCAGTACAGCCGGCAAGACGTCCGTCGCGTCCACTCCATCCTCCCAAGGTAACTTGTTTGTCAATAAGCTCCCGACGCCCCGAATTTCCGGCCCCAGATCGTCAGAACCATGTTCGAGGGGTCCCGCATCAACTACTCAACATTGTGACGGGAGAATTTATTCCCGTCAAAGGCTGGCCCCTCGCCTTGCTTCGCGGATGTGCTACTGTCCTGCCAAGCGAACGGCAGCACGAGAGCCTCTTATGACCCACCCCATCCGCGCCTGGATCATGCGCGGCGGCACGTCGAAAGGCGTCTATTTGAAGGAATCGGACCTGCCCCGCGATCCCCTGGACCGCGACCGGACGATCCTCGGCATTTTCGGCTCGCCGGACAAACGCCAGATTGACGGGCTCGGCGGGGCGGATCCGCTGACCAGCAAGTGCTGCATCATCGGGCCGCCGCCCAAGGATAAGCCAAACGCGGCAGATTGCGATCTCTCCTACACCTTCGGGCAGGTGGAACTGGACGAGCCGCATGTCGATTACCACTCGCTTTGCGGCAACCTCACCTCCGGCGTCGCGGTATTCGCGATCTGGGAGAACATGGTGCGGCCGACCGATCCGGAGACGCACGTCAAGATCTACAACACCAACTTGGACGCCGTTCTACACGCCGAAGTTCCGACCCGCGATGGCAAGCCCTGCGAGACCGGCGACTTCACCATGCCAGGCGTCCCCGGCACCGGCGCCAAGATCGTGCTCGACCTGGCGGCGACCGGCGGCTCCAGCGCGCCCCGCAGCATCGGCGGCCTGCTGCCGACCGGCAACGCTGTCGATGTGCTGGAGGTGCCGGGCTTCGGGCCGATCGAGGCCTCGCTGGCCGATTGCGGCAACGCTCATGTGTTCGTGCGCGCTCAGGACCTGGGTATCCACGGCACCGAGACGGCGGCGGAGATCGACGCCAATACAGAGCTTCGTAACGTCTTGGAACGCATTCGGGCGCAGGCCGCCTTCCGCATGGGCATGGTGGAAGATCCAGCGAATGCTGCGCGCGAAACGCCCGCCACCCCCATTCTCGGCATGATTGCGCCGCCGCAGGACTATTGGAACGCGCTCGGCAACCGCTGGGTGCGGACGGGGGAGTGCGATTTTCTCACCCGCCTCATGTTCATGCAGCAGATGCACAAGACCTACGCCGGGACCAGCACTGTTTGCACCGGCGTTGCCTCCAAACTCCCCGGCACGATTGTGCGTGAGGCGGCCCGCCCCGAATGCCAGGAGCGGCTGGCCACCTATTTCGGTCACCCGGGGGGCGTGATCGAAACGGAAGCGAAGGTGGAACTTGACGGCAATACCTGGCGCGCCGCCCGCGCCACCGTCGCCCGCACCGCCCGCCGGATCATGGAGGGTTACGTGTACGTGCCCCACTGGGCATCGAAATTGCTAGCGGCGGAATAGCACCGGACGGAGCCCGCCATGCCCCTGACAATCCAAGAAGACGACCTGTCCGGACCTGAAATCAAGGCGCTGATTCAGGCGCATCTGGCCAATTCCGCCGTCTTTTCGCCACCAGAGGCGATCCATGCGCTAAACGCGGACGGTCTGCGGGTACCGGAAGTGACAATCTGGTCGGCATGGGAGGACGGGGAGCTTGTGGGTATGGGCGGGCTCAAAGAACTCTCGCCGACCGAAGGCGAGGTCAAGGCCATGCATACTGCGGCGGCCCATCGGGGCAAGGGCCTGGGCGAGGCCATGCTGCTGCACCTGATTGCAGAAGCGCGCCGCCGCCGCTACCGGCGGCTCAGTCTGGAAACGGGCTCTCAGGACGGGTATGCGCCGTCGCGGGCACTCTATGCAAAACATGGGTTTGTGGTTTGCGGGCCCTTCGCGCAATATCGCGCCGATCCGAACAGCGTCTTCATGACCCTCGCCCTCTGACCTGCCCCTGGCGGCTTTAGGCAAGGAGAACCGAAGGCGGTTCTTTCCCTTCTCCACGGGGCCCCCCCGGCGTATTCGATGACAGGCATTCCTTACGTTCCGCTCCTGGTCGGGCTGGTGGTGCAAACCCTGGTTACCATGGGCGCCTATTCCATTCCCGCCGCTGCACCGGCCATCGCCGCGGACCTGAACGTGCCAGGCGAGCGCGTCGGGGTGTTCATCTCCATGGTCTACGGTGTCGGCATGGTCTCCGCCGTGCTGTCGGTCAGCTTCATCCACCGCTTCGGCGCCGTCCGGGTGAGCCAGTTTATCATGCTGGCTGGCGTCGCGATGATTCTGGCGGCATGGCTCGGCGGGACCGTGCCAGCGTTGGCGCTTTCCGCGGTGCTGCTCGGCTTCGGTTACGGCGCCACCGCGCCGACCAGCAGTCATCTGCTGATGAAGCGCACTCCCCCAGCCATCCGGAATCTGGTGTTTTCGATCCGCCAGATCGGGGTGCCGCTGGGCGGGGTGCTGGGCGGGCTGATCGTGCCGCCGCTGGTACTGCTTTTCGATTGGCAGACCGCTATCGGCGTCCAGCTGATCCCAGCTCTCATCATGCTGGTGCTGTTGCAGATCATCCGCCCGCAATACGACGCGGACCGCGACCCAAGCCGGACTATCAACGCACGGGGGCTGATCGGGCCGTTGATGCTGATCAAGACCCTGCCGGAAGTGCGGGTCCTGGCGCTCGCTTCTTTCTTCTATGCGGGGACGCAACTCTGCTTTGTCTCGTACACCAGCGTCCATTTGACCAGCCAGGCGGGCTTCGACCTAATCGCCGCGGGCCAGATGCTCGCGACCTATCAGATTTCGGGGGTCGTCTCCCGTCCCATCTGGGGCGTGATCGCCGACAAGTGGATCCCTGCCCGGCTGATGCTGGTGACGATGGGCTTCGTCATGGCAGCAATGGCGGTGCTGGCAGGCCAGTTTTCGCCTGACTGGCCCTGGTTCGGCATCTTTGCCGTGGCTGTCGTCGCCGGAGCAACGGCAAGCGGTTATACCGGCCTCGCCTTTGCCGAGTACGCGCGTATCGGCGGTAACGAACATGTGGCCGAAGCGACTGGCTTGGGCGCCTCCAGCCAGTTTTTTGGCGTGATGATCCTGCCGACAATCTTTAGTGTATTGGTGACTGCCGGGGGATATGACCTCGCTTACGATGCGATTGCGGTAATGGCCGCGCTTTCGGGACTGGCATTATGGTTATTCGGACAGCCATCATCGGCTTCGGAGCTCTCCTCATAAGCTCTTGCGCCAGCCTGACGGCGGATCCGCCCGGCGGCCTCTCCGACCCAAAGATCGAGCGGCTGAGCGACACGCTGTTGATGGTGCCGGTCGCCCGGGACAAGCGGGGCTGCGTTCTCTATCGCGTAACATCCCCCTACCGCCGCGGCGATACCGCGATTTATTGGCGAGTTGGCGAAGGTCATTTCACGACCGACCCCACCGCCGTGCGCTGCGCCTGAACGAGCCCGGACCTATGGACTTCGAGTATGTCTCGATAGAGCGGCGCGGGCCGGTTGCCGTGGTCGCCTTCGACCGCGGGGACGGCCTGAACGCCATGTCCATGCAACTTGCCCGCGAACTGACCGCAACGGCGCGCTTGTTTTATGACGACCTGGAAACGCAGGCGATCGTCCTGGTTGGGCGGGGCAGGGGCTTTTGCGCTGGCCGTGACCTGAAGGACGCGGAGATCGCGGCGAGAACCGCCGGCCCGATGCTCGCGCGGCGCCATCTGGGCGGGGATGGCTGGCGCCTCTGCAAGGCATGGGAGGATCTGGAGCAGTTCACCGTTGCCGCCGTCGAACGCTTCGC
>CAYYSC010000097.1:0-9013 GCA_964474065.1 uncultured Rhodospirillales bacterium
CACGCGCCGGAAGCGGTCATGGAGAGGATCGCCGACGGAGAGATCGTGCCGCCGTCTGAATACTATCTGCGCACGGCGGTTTTCTTTGAGACGGACTCGGAAAAATACGCCTGGCTCAACCGGACAGTCGCGGTCGGCGTTGGCCGGCGCGAGCCGGATGCGGCCGTCTACGACGTTTTCGAGATATTGTAGCGGCGTCCGGCTACCCCGCTCCTGCGAGCGGTACGGCAACGATCAGGCAGACCCGGGCTTCCGGCCCCTGATTCACCACCGTATGGGGGCGGCGGTAGTCGAACACGGCCATGCTCCCGTCGCTGAAATGATGCCGCTCACCTTCGACCTCGAGATAGGCGCCGGTGCCGCCTGCAAGGCAGATCGAGGCGGAAGCGAAAGGATTGCCGTGTGTATGCGTCTTGATTTCAGCTCCGGGTTCGACGACCGACAGGGCATAGGCTTGAACATCGGAAAGCCGGTCCATGCGCGCGCAAAGCTCCGGCACGTACCCGCGGGAAAGCCGGATGGCGGCGTCCGTGAATACGCCGCGGTCTTCCGGCTCCACCATTAACGGCAGGACGAACCACCCGCCGTCCTCAGCGCGCTCGTCACGCATTTCCCGCGCTGCGAAGAGAACTGGCAGGACCTCATCGCGAAGACGCTGCCAGCCGTCCTGTAACGTCAAAAGATCCGGATAATCTCTGGGATTCTCAAACAATTTTTCCGCTCTTGTCCTTTTTGCGTCCAGGACCGTTCATGTCCCAAGGGTCTCCAGGCGGCTTTCATCCCGCTAGCCAGATCCGATCCTTGGGATCTGGAACTGGTTCGGGTGCGGGACGAATTTGGGGTTCATCTTGCCGAAACTCGGCGAGCCGGGACGCGCAGGCCTTTTTGCGCCCTCCGGCGTCTGTTTTCGGATCTGCTCGTGATAGGGAGCCAGGGCGGACGCAATGTCGTTCAGCACCTTGCGGAAGCGGTCGAACGATTTCACGCGGTTCAGGTCCGTGTCGAGGACCAGCGCCACGCTTTTGAGATAGGCATCGTCGATACTGTCTGCCCCGTCCTTTTGCACTTTGCTGCGGATCATGCCGATCACCTCCACCATTTCCCCGTCGTTGATTGCATGTTGGCGGATGAAGTCGGTTGCGGGCGTCAGATTGGCGGAAACGGCTTTTTGATATCCGGTCAGCGAACCGGCCGTCTCCGGCGTGAGGGCATCCACCTGATCGATAAAACTCTTGAACCCGTCCGCCGCAAAGGAGCGTTTGTACTGCTCGTTTTTCTCCAGTTGGTAGAGTTTCGCGAGGACTTTGTTGTAGGCTGCGATATCGGCCTGGCCGCTCCGCAGCAGCGATTTAAGAGCCTTCTTCAGGGTTTCGAGGCTCTTTTCGGTCTGGGACAGCATCTTTTGCAGATGCTTCAGGGCCTTTTCCAGCTTCTCGTGGGTCTCCGCCGCTTCGATTGCGGAGAAAATTTCGGTCACCACGATCACGATGATCAGGGCAGGAAGCAGGACCGCGGCAGCCCCTGCAGTGGCGGCGGCGCCCGCTTCGACGCCAACTTCGGCGGCGGCTTCACCAGCGGCTTCCGCCGCTTCGGTGACTTCGCCAGCCGCCTCGATCCCGCTTTCGGCCGCTTCGGCGATGTCCGGCAGTTCACCGGCTGCCTCGGTCGCTTCACTTGACTCGGTAATGGTGGAGATACTCTCCGCCGCGTCTCCCAGTTCACCGGCGTAACTAGACAATTCTTCCGTCGTTAGTTCGGTATTCGTGAGTAGATCCACATTGCCGGAGGCCACGAATTCCGACTGGGAGGCGACACTGTCGATTTCCGGCGCCAATTCCTCGGAGAGGTTGGCGGCGCCTTCGTCACTCAACTCTCCCGAGCCCTCTTCCAAATTGGCCCGGTAGCTGCCGCTCTCGCGGTAAACATTGGCGATGCGATTGTAGATCGCCTTCACACCATTATAGCCCATTTTGAGCGCTAGCGCGTCAATGGCAGCTGTCTCGATCTTGTCGGCCAGGGACTTGGCCACCTGTGGTACGTCCGGATCCGCCAGATCTTCGAGATCTTCAGCCGCGTAGACTAGGTGATATTGAAGGACCAATACCGCCATCAGGTAGTTGTCGAACGTACGGATATCCGCCGCAAGCTCGCGGTAAACGGTCACGATCTCATTGTGGAGGGTGTGCAGCTTTTCCAGTTTCTGCTGATCCTGGTTGGCCTCGCGGGCGAGGTCCGGATTGTCGGGGTAGAGAAGATCGCCAATCAAGCCCATGGCATGGAACCTCCGGAAGACGGGGGGCGGGAAAAGAAGGTGGAGCACGTGGATTGAGGCCGTGCTCCGCCCTATGAGAAGATGTGGCGATTAAGTTGGGAAACCGTTCAACGAAGTGTCCGGCGGGTCGAACGCGCTGGAATTCGGATCGGAATATGCTTGTTTTGCGGCCGACCCTTCGTTCAGGAAGCCTTTGATGCGGTTGGGGACTGGCGGCAGGGTCAGAAGACCTTTCGACAGCAATGTGCCGTCCAGGAATTGGTCCACGAAGTGGCGGAGCGAATCCGGCTTGCCGAACGCGGCCGCGATCTTGCCGTCGTTCATGAGAGCGCTGACGATGAACGCTTTTTGCGCATCGTCGAACGTCTTGATCTTCTTGGCGCTGATCACGTTCTGAATGAAGCGGACCGTGCGGAACGCATTGCCTTTCAAGCTTTCGACTTTGGCGATCAGGTCCGGAAAAGACTTGGCCGCATGCGCCAGGGTGTCCGACGATGATGCCGACAGCTGGGGCATTTCCACGCCGCATGTCTGCTGGAACAGGCCAAGAAGCTGATTGTCCACCTGGATTAGATAGGAACCGACCGACTTGAGCGAGGTCAGGGTGTCCTGTTCGTGCGCAATGTAGCGGTGGGCCTCGTCGATATGATGACGGGCCTTGGCGATTTGAGCCGGGAGCGTTGCGGAGCTCCCGAACATATTGATCAGGCCGGTCACGATCTTGAGGGCCTCGACACCGGGGATGAGGGCCGAGGGGATGCCGCCCATGGTGCCCGGAATCGGCAGGTCGATCAGCGGTTTGATGACATTTGAATCGGCAAGCCGCTGGATGTTGGCGTTTTCATAAGTCCCCGCGGACAGAATGGCGTCGTAGTTCACTGCAATGCCGTGCACGTAATCGGACGAATGATGCAACAGGGTCGATGTGTACTTGCCGACATTGTTGATCGGATCTTCATAACTCGTCACCAGCTTGTTGAGGTGACTGTATTGACCGATCAGCGTTGTGAGCTCCTCCTGTTCGGATTCCAATTGCTTGCGGTAGACGGGCCCCATGGGGCCCAGCACGATGGTGTCGGATGCGCCTTGTGCGGCGGTCGAGAGGGCGTGGCCCACGGAACTGATGAAGCCCATGACGGTTCCTCTTGTGCGGGTGAAGAAGACAGGCCGCGCGGGCGCGTGAGCCGTGGTTTCTGTTGTCGAAACTGGCTACGCGTCGCGGGGTTGGGTGGTCGGTTTGCGCGTGCCTAGCTCGACTTGATGGTGGGAATGGTGAAATCTCCGGGCTTGGGCGTGAACGAGGGATCGGCTTTCCCCGGAGTCACTTTTTTGGGCGGTTTGGCGATTGGGTCGCTAGACGAGGTCTTGGCCTTGACTTCCTCGTGATAGGGCTTCAGCACCGAGGCAAGCTCCGCAACGTCCCGGCGGAATTTGTTGTACGTCTGGACGATTTCCAGCGACAGGGAATTGGCTTCAGCCACCGCTTTGAGATAGTCGCTGTCGTCCGGCACATCCTTCAGATTGTTCTTGGCCATGTGCGTCTTGATCTGTTTGACGATCTCGGTCAGTTGGGAGCTGGACTGAGCATGTTGGCTGATGAACTGTTTGGAGTCTTCCAGGTTGGCCAAGGCGGCGGCCTGGTAGCCTTCGGTGCCGTTTTTGTCGATTGTGATGCCATCCAACCCGTTGAGGAATGCATCGATTCCGCCGGTGCTGAACGGCGCGCGGTTCAACGCTTCTTCCTTGGTTGCGGCATAAAGATCGGGCAGCATTTTATTGTACGCATTGATGTCGGTCTTCGCCAACTTCAGCAGGTGCCGGAAAACCTTTTTGATCGATTTCAGGCTGTCGTCTGACTTGCTGAGCAGGTCGTCCAGCTTGCCCTCGGCCTCCTTTAGCTTCGCATGGGTCTGGCCGTCGTGGATGGCTGAAATCACTTCGGTAACGGCAACCACGACCAAAAGTGCAGGGCCCAGCACGGCGGAGAACCCGGCGCTGGCGGTGCCGGCGCCTGCCTCTGCAGCAGCTTCCCCTGCTTCGGCCGTGCCGCTGGCTACCTCGGACAGTTCTGAGGCTTCCGATACCTCGCTTGAAGCTTCGCCGGTTTCTTCCAGGGTGCTTGTGGCTTCGCCCAGGCTTGAGGCCACCTCTCCAAGCTCGCCTGAGAGGCTGGACGCGGTCTCGCTCGATTCCGTGGTCAGCAAGTCGACGGAGCCGGAGCGTACAACCGACGTTTCCATGCTGACGGACTCGACCTCACCACCCAGTCCTTCGCTCAGTGCGTCCTGACCCTGGGGCGCCGTCCGGTTAAAAATGCCCCCCTCCCGGGTCAGGTTGGCGACGCCGGACTTCATTGCCTTGAACCCGTCGATCGCCATTTTCACCGTGAGGACATCAAGCGCCAGGGATTCGACCTTGTCGGCGGCCGACTGGGTAATTTGCGGCAAATTCGTGTCCGGCAAATCGGAGAGGTCCTGTTCCGCATAGGCCATGTGATATTGCATAGCCAGAAGGGACATGAGATAAGCGTCGAATGTTTTTGTTACCTCACCAATAGTCCGGTAGCTATTGACTAGGTCGTTATGAAGGTTGTTTTGCTTACGAAGTTTATCTTCTTTATCGTTTAGTTCTTGCGCCAACTTCGGATTGTCCGGGTATAGCATTGATCCGATTAAACCCATGTCTTGTTCCTTTCCGACATCTATTGACGATACCTGAAGCTTCCATTTTTTCTAGGCGCTTGCAACCTTTGTTTGTGCCAAATGCACTGTGTGTGTGCATCCGACGAAAGTCTGGCCGAAAATTGTCGCCAGTGGCTGTGTATTATTCCCAGTCTAAACAAATACTCTGTGATAATTCTCACGTCGCAAGAAGTTTAATAACAGTGTATTTCTGGCCGAGCTGGCGAGGTTTCATGGTATAATAGATGATACAATTGTATGGACACTACGGGCATAGGCGGCCCTTGGGGCCGCGGACCAAGGAGCATTGTTGCGCTTGTGTTTGAACTGGCAGCGCCTCTGAATGCCCGTCCACTCACTTTTCTAATCGAGGGAATCGCTTGGCGATTTTTTGGGTTGTAGGGCTGGAACCGCTTGTGATTTCGCGCCTGGCGCCGAATTGCGGATAGAGGTGCCCGACTTGGACGGCCAAGAATTGCACTCGCCTAGGTTGTATCTTTCCAAGCCAGTGGATCGGATTGGGTCGTAATTCGCTGCAGGCAGCGGCGGAAAGAGCGCCACCTGAAGCGCTCGGGCGGTTCGCCGGTTTGGTATAGACCGTCGGAGAGTCGCGAAGGTGCTGCGCGGTGCCGCAGCCGCGGCGGCTCTGACGCGTATCTTCGAGAGCAAGCCTGACTTTTCCGCCGAAGCGGAGCTGCAGGAAGGGAATGCTGCGCCCGACGACCTGTGCCATCTGCTGGATCGGCTGAGCAAAGCCCGACTGCAGCAGTGAAGTGCGGCAGTGCGTCGGAACGGGAGACATGATGCCCCTGACCCTATCCCGCCCCTATCCTGCCCCGCGGGCAACGCCTTCCCGGGCGCCGGTGTTGTAGCGATTGGCGAATTCCGGGGCGAGCGGGCGGCCGTTCCAAAGGTTGACCCAGAGGCGCAGCAGCAGCCGTTTGTGCTCGGGCGTGTCGCGGAAGGCGCTGCGCATGTGAATGGTCATGTGATTGTTCAGGATCTGAAGGTCGCCCGGCTCCAGCGCCATGTCCAGGCGCAACCGCGGGTCGGTGGAGAGGCGCTCGACCATCTCCACTGCTTCCGCGTCCAGGCCCGATAGGCCGCTGCCCATCTTCTCCGCGCCGGTGCGGATCGCCCGCGCATTAAAGCGGCAGGACAGCCGCCCACCATAATAGCTGAACACCGGAACCGGATGGCGGGTTACTTCATTGGGGTCTGCCGTTACCCCTTCGCCGCGCACGTCGTAATGGAACCCGCGCCAGAGCGGCGGCAGCAGATCCGGCCGTTGTTGCAGGATTTCATTGAAGATCGTCATGGACGAGGTGAAGCTGGAAAGCCCGCCCTCAAGGGCTTGACGCACGCAGAGCAGCCCGACCAAGTCGGCCGAATCATTGTGGGGGTGCAATCCGGCATTGGTGCGGTAGCCGCGTGCATTCTTCGCGGCGAAGTCTGCGCCGGTATCCTCGACCCGCGCCAGCAACTCGCCCTTGGCATTCTGGGAGATCATCTGGCCCAGGTGGGTTCCGATCCCCCAGTACAGGGTCGCTAGCGTGTCCTGGTCGTAGCGTTCGACCGGAATGCCCTTGATCAACTGGAAGCCACGGCCGTTCTCCAACTCCTCCACCCAGTTGTCGATTTTCGGCGCCAGCGTCGGCAGAAGGAAGTCCTCGCGTGTTACCTCGAGGGGTGACAGGCCCTTCGCCCGCACAGCCGCCGTCGCTTTGTCCAACTCGGCAAGCTCGGGAGGAGACAGGCGGACGATCCAGTCGTCCCGCTGCAGCATCTGCGGTCCGTACCAAGCGGACGAATCTTGCACCGGTTGGCTCAGGCGATCCGAAAGCGTGGTCATGGGCGGTCCTCCAGCTTGATTGCCGGGATAGTAGCGTACCCGTGCCGGCGGCAAAACAGGGATCGCCGCAGCCGTTGCAAAACCAGCCTTGCTAACCGCTAGTCGTTTCCACTTCCCGCTCGATCTCCTGAAGCAGCAGGCGAGGCCAGCCGGGGGTCAGACCGCGTCCGATGAAGACGAGCCGTGTGCGCCGATCTTCGCCTGGCCAGCGGTCGAGCCATTCGAGCGCATGAAAAACATGCTGGACCCCGTGAACGACCGCCGGGGTTTCCGGCGCTTCGATCACTTGCACCAAGCCTTTAACCCGAAGCAAATCCGACCCGCAGGCCTCCGCCAATGCCTCCAGAAACAAGGTCAGCGCGACTGCCGGCACCGGCGCCTCTCTCACTAAGCTGACAGAGAGGATATCGCCGCTGTGTGAGGGTTCTTCATTCGCGGCCAGTGCCAGCCAGCGGTCCAATGCCTGCCCCGGATCTTCGGGGGGCAGCAAGTGTCTCGGATCGAGGCGCCCGAAGGCGGATGCTGCAACTCCCGCCTGTCCGTTCAGCGCTTGCGCGGCCGATAGCACCGTCTCCGGCGCAGCCAAGTCCGTTTTGGTCAGCACCAGGGTGTCGGCGAAAGCCGTCTGCTTGCGCGCTTCCGGCTGCCGTTTCAGCGTGGCCGCGCCTGTCACTGCGTCCAGCGTGGTGATAATCCGTGCCAGTGCCACTTGGCCCCGCAAGGTGCGGTCCAATGCGAGCGCCTGAACGATCGGCGCCGGATCCGCCATGCCGGAAGTCTCCACCACGAAGCGCTCGAACGCGATTTCCCCTGCTGCCCGCCGCGCCAGCAAGTCGCCAATGGTGCGGGTGAGGTCGCCGCGCACCGCACAGCACAGACAGCCGGTGGAGAGCGCGACCAGATCCTCCTCGGCGTTCGCTACCAGTTCATGGTCTAGTCCTACCGCACCGAACTCGTTCACGATCACTGCAGTGCCAGCCAGGGCCGGATCTGCGAGTGCATGGCGAAGGATTGTTGTCTTGCCGCTTCCGAGGAAGCCAGTCAGGACGGTGAGGGGCAGTGCACTTTCAGTCATGGCCTTACAGCCCGTCCCGCTTGGTCACGCGCGCTTCCACCATTTCGCAGAGATAATGGTACAGCGCCAAGTGGCCTTCCTGAATGCGCGGAGTGTGGCGGCTGGGGACGGTGAGCAGGGCGTGCGCCATCGGGCCGAGCTTGCCGCCGTCCTGGCCCGTGAAGGCCACCACCTTCATCTGCTCGCGCCGGGCGGTCTCTACCGCCTGCACGACGTTGGCGGAGTTACCACTGGTCGACAGCGCCAGCAGCACGCCGCCAGGGCGGCCGTGCGCCTCCACCTGTCGGGCGAAGACGCTCTCATAATCATAGTCATTGGCCCAGGCCGTCAGCACCGCCGGATTCGCAGTGAGCGCGATCACATTGAGGCTGCGCCGTTCCTTCAGAAAGCGCCCGACCAATTCGCCCGCAATATGCTGGGCATCCGCGGCTGAGCCGCCATTGCCGCAGACCAGCACGGGCAGCCGAGCGGACAGGGCCGCCGCGGTCCATTTCACCCCGTCCGCCATCGCCTTCTCGAGGCCAGGCGTTTCTGCCGTGGCGGCGACAACGGCGGCGCTTTGATGGAGGTACTCGGTGAGATTCAAGACCGTTGGCCCTTCTTGTCGAGGCGCGCGATGGTGCCCGTTGTGCTCTGCCCATCCACCAGCGGCGCAAGCAGCACCCGGCCGCCGTGCGCTTGCACCACGTCCGCGCCGACCACGGCGTCGACCGTATAATCGGCGCCTTTGATCAGGACATCCGGCAGGACAGCCTTGATCAGCGCATACGGCGTGTCCTCCGGGAACGAGCAGACCAGGTCCACCGGCTTCAATGCTGCGAGTATCAGCGCGCGCGAATCGAGCGGCGTTACCGGTCGTGACGGGCCTTTCAGCCGGCTGACGGAAGCGTCGTCATTCAGGCCCACCACGAGCCGGTCGCAGTTGCTTCGGGCGAAAGCCAGCAGGGACACATGGCCTGGATGGAGCAGGTCGAAACAGCCATTGGTGAAACCGACGGTGAGTCCCGCCTTGCGCCAAGCCTCCGCCTGCCGGGTCGCTCCCGCCCTGTCCACCACCAGGGTGTCAGCGAATGCCGTGCCGCTACGGCTTGCCCGCAGTTCGGCAAGCGTGACCTGCGCCGTGCCGCGCTTCG